>NZ_RZTC01000032.1:22847-57964 GCF_004023165.1 Mesorhizobium sp. M7A.F.Ca.MR.176.00.0.0
GACAGGTACGAAGCCGTGCTGTTTTCCGAAGGACTGGCGCAATATCGAGATCTGCTCGAGGCCGGCCGCTCCGTGGTCATCACCGTTGCCGCCGAGGACAGGCCGGAAGGCGTCAATCTGCGCATCAACTCAGTGCAGTCGCTGGAGGACGAGGCAAGCCGTATCCAGAAGGCACTTCGCATCTTCGTGCGCAACGCCTCGCCGATCAACACGCTGGCCGGCCAACTGACCGTCAGGGGCGAAGGCCAGGTCAGCTTCGTGCTGATCAAGGAAGAGGGCGAGGGGGAAATCGAAATCGAGTTGCCGAACCGCTACCGGATTTCGCCACAGATCGCTTCGGCGATGCGCGCGGTGCCGGGTGTGGTCGAAGTGGAGCTGGTGTGACCCCCGCTCTTTCTCGCGCGCGGCGGTCAGCCGGGCGGTCGCTGCCGCGAACGCCAGCGCAGTCAGTATGAAGCCGGCGCAGAGGAACGGGTCGCAGGCGGTTTCAGCCTTGGCGCGGCTGCGTGACAGGCTGCGCAGGCTCTATCATGGGCGCACGCCGGCCGCTTTCCGGTTCCAACTGGTGGCCGTCGTCATCGACCTCGCCATCATCGCCTTCTTCATCGCGACGCCGGTTCTTCAGGACAAGCCGTCCTTCCTCTGGCTCGACTATTCGGCGGCCGCGCTTGTCGCCGCGGATCTGGTCGCCCGGCTGCTTGCCTCCAAAAACATGCTGCGGCTGATGAAGCAGCCGACGTCGTGGGTCGATGTCTTCATCCTTTTGACGCTGCTGATGCCGACGGCGTTCGCCAATCTCGCCTTCCTGCGCATCCTGCGGCTGTGGTCGCTGTCGCGCAGCGGTTCGCTCTGGCGGCATCTGGAGATGCGCGGCCTGAGGCCGTGGCGCGAGGCCAGCCACGCGGTCATCAACCTTTTGACCTTCCTGTTCGTCATCACCGGCTTCGTCTACACGTTCTTCTTCCGCACTGGCGCCGGTCTGGAAAACTATGTCGACGCGCTTTATTTCACCGTCGCCACGGTGACGACGACCGGCTTCGGCGACATCGTGCTGCCGGGCATAGCCGGCAAGCTGACCGCAATCGTCACCATGATCATCGGCATATCGCTGTTTGTCAGACTGGCTCAGGCGATCTTCCGGCCAGCCAAGGTTTTGTTTCCCTGTCCGCAGTGCGGCTTGCGGCGGCACGAGCCGGACGCCGTGCATTGCAAAGCCTGCGGTCATCTTCTCAACATACCCGACGAAGGGAACTGACGGCCGGGTACTACGACGCCGCCACTTCGGCCGGCTTTATAGCCCTGCGCTGAAGATTGAGCAGATTGCCCATCAGGATCAGCAGCGCGCCGCCGGCGGTGAAAGCATCGATCTGCTCGCTATAGAGCAGCCAGCCAATCAGCGCCGATAGCGGCACGCGCAGAAAATCCATCGGCGAGACGATGGTCGCATCGGCATAGCCAAGCGCGCGGGCCATACAGAAATGCGACGACATGCCGGTGAAAGCGATCAGCACGATCCACGGCCATAGCTCCAGTGGCGGATTGCGCCACGTATAGAGCGCCGGGATGAGACCGACCATCGACTGGATAATCAGCATCCAGCAGATGATGCGCACGACGCTGTCAGTCCGGGTCAGCGATTTGATCGTGACCACCGAGATGCCGAAGCAGGCCGCGGCACCCAGCACGACGAGATGTCCAGGGTCGACCGAGCCGACACCGGGGCGCACGATGATCACCACGCCGATCAGCCCCAGCCCGATCGCTGCCAGCTTGGGCCGGTTCAGCCTTTCACCCAGAAAAATCACCGCCAGGATAGCTGTCCAGATCGGCGTGGTGAATTCGATCGAGATCAGCACCGCCAGCGGGATCAAAGTGAGGGCGTAGAGCCAGGCCGCCTGGCCCGTGTAATGGATGACGTTGCGGGCGATATGGGCAATGGGGCGCTGCGTGCGCATGGCTCGAAAACCGCCACTCATCATCACCAGCGGCAGAAGAATGAAGAAGCCGATCACAGAGCGCAACTCAAGCACCTGGAAGACGTTGAGCTCCGCTGTCGTGGCTCGGCCGGCGACCGTCATCCCAAGGAAGGAAGCGATCGACAGTGCCATCCAGAACGCGGCCTTGGGGATCGAGGGGGTGGGTGCCATTCGCGCTGTGTCGCAGGCGAGGGCTTCTGCCGCAATCGCTACACAAGGCATTCTTCTGGGCCAGTCGCGACTGGCTGGATGTTGTAAAACAGTCGTGTGGCGGGCGGAACCTGAAACGGCAAGTGGCGTTGAGTTCCGGTGGTCAGCCGTGCTCGCGGACCCGTCCCGCCTTTTTCAAGATCGACAAGGAGAGCTTCAATGAGATCCTTCGCGCAATTCGCGCTTGCCGGCGGCTTATTGGTTGCGGCAGGCGCGGCACATGCCGACGAGGCCCAATTTCTCCAGGCGTTCAAGGGCAATTTCGCCGGCAAGGGTATCGTCAAGGTCACCACCGATGCGCCGACCGTGAACGTGTCCTGCACGTTCAGCTCGAACGCGACATCGACCTCCCTGTCGCTCGACGGCAATTGCCGGGGACTTGTCGTGGTCACGCGCGCCATCAGCGCGGACCTGAAGGCCAGCGGTGCCAAATACAGCGGCACCTATGTCGGCTCTCGCACGGGACCGGCGCAGCTTAACGGCAGCCGTTCGGGCAACGCGATCAACCTGGGCATTCGCTGGGCCAAGGAGGTCAATGGCGACCGAAGGGCGCAGATGAAGGTCGAGAAACGCGGCGAGAAGGGCATGCGGCTGACCGTCATCGACACCGACCCGAAAACCGGCAAGAGCGTGGTGACGAGCAGGATTGATCTGCAGCGCACCTAATCCTCGAGCGGCTCCGGCGGATGGGTGTGGCGGCCCTTGCCGAATGTGTAGCCGGTTTCCACCGCCTTGCGGCCGAACTTGTCGCGCAGGGCGTCGATGGCGCCTTCGGCCATGGCGCGCTTGCGCGATTGGATGTCGACCAGATCGGGCGGGTCGGCCTTGTCGTCGTCCGAGAGGTCGCTGACGCCGATGCCAAGCAGCCGATACTTCGTGCCGTCGGTTTCCTTGCGCAGAAGCTCCACCCCGGTCTGAAAGATGCGGTCGGCGAGCCGGGTCGGAGCGCCGAGCTGGCGATTGCGCGTGCGCAGCTTGAAATCCTGGGTCTTCAGCTTCAGCACCACGGTGCGCCCGGCAATGCCTGACTTTTTCAGCCGTGCCGAGACCTTTTCCGAAAGGCCCCTGAGAACCGCGACCAGTTCCTCCAGCGACGCGATATCGGTGTCGAAGGTGGTTTCGGCCGATACGCTCTTGGCATCCTGGTCGGGATCGACGCGGCGGACGTCCTCGCCGCGCGAAAGGTGGTAGAGCCGGTCGCCCATCGTGCCGTAGCGGCGCATCAGGTCGCCGCGATCCATCTGCTGCAACTGGCCGATGGTGCGGATGCCGTCACGCTCCAGCGTGGCGTTGAATGCCTTTCCGACACCCCAGATCATGGTCACCGGCTGCGCCGAGAGGAAGCCGACTGCCTCGGCCTCGCCGATGACCGAGAAACCGCGCGGCTTGCGAAAGTCAGACGCAATCTTGGCGAGGAACTTGCAATAGGACAGGCCGGCCGAAACGGTGATGCCGATCTCCTTCTCGACGGCCTGCGCGAAGCGCGCCAGCACCACAGCGGGCGGCAGGCCGTGCAGCCGTTCGGTGCCGGCGAGGTCGAGAAACGCCTCGTCGATCGACAGCGGCTCGACCAGCGGTGTCAGCGCTTGCATCATGGCGCGCACTTCGCGGCCGACGCGCACGTATTTTTCCATGTTGGGGCTGATGACCACCGCCTCCGGGCAGGCTTCGAGCGCCTTGAACATCGGCATGGCCGAGCGCACGCCTTGGATGCGGGCGATATAGCATGCGGTGGAGACGACGCCGCGCTTGCCGCCGCCGATGATCAGCGGCTTGTCCTTGAGCGCCGGATTGTCGCGCTTTTCGATCGCCGCATAGAAGGCGTCGCAATCGATATGGGCCAGATGCAGCCGGTAAAGCTCTGGATGACGCACAAGCCGAGGACTACCGCAGCGCTCGCAGCGGCGCGCCTGGCTGCGCTGAAACGTCAGGCAGTCGCGGCAAAAGCCGTGATCGGGATTGTTGACAGGGGCCGCCATCGCTGCGAACATAAAGAGAACAGAAGCAATGGTACGACAGTGCAAGGCCAGCGACAAGGCTGGCCTGGGGAGAACGCATGAGCACGACCATAGCGCCGCTTGCACCCGAGCTTTGGGCTGAATTCGAGGACCTCTTCGGCAAGCAAGGCGCCTGCTACGGCTGTTGGTGCACGCATTTCCGGCTGGCGCCGGCGGTGCGGCGCGAGAGCAGCCGGGAACGCAACAAGGACCACATCAAGGCGCGTATCGAGGCCGGCCCGCCGCCCGGACTGCTGGCATTCGAGGATGGCCAGGCGGTCGGCTGGATGCAGATCGGACCGCGCGCCGACGTGCCCGAATGGAACAATCAGGGCAGGGGCGCGGCGCCGGTCGATCCTGCCGACGGAGCGGATCCGGACGTCTGGGCGATCTCCTGCTTCTTCATCCGCGTCAAGGCCCGCGGCAGGGGCATCACGCATCGCCTCGTCGACGGCGGCATAAATTTCGCCCGCCAGAATGGAGCCCGGCTGCTCGAGGCGTGCCCGATGGACCTGTCTCGCGATTCGCGCTCGATCGGCCTGTTCGTCGGTTCGTCACGGGTCTTCGAGAAGGCGGGTTTCCAGCGGCTGGTGGAACGCAAGGCGGGCCGCCCGCTGATGCGGCTGGTGCTTTGATGAGGTCCGCTCGTGGCTTGGTGATCTCACCTTGCGGTTGCAGCAGTAATTTCATACCAGACGGACGTCCCTTCTAAAGCGCATGCGCTTTGGGGTTTTGTTTATGCATGTCGTTCTCCCAAACCGGACCCACTTTTGGGCGACATGCATTAGGTCAAACGGAGAATTCGCGTGAACCGTGCCCTGCCATTCGTTTTCCTCCTTGCGTTGAGCGCGCCTGCGTTCGGTCAGACCGTCGATAGTCAGGGTGCGAAGCAATTGTCCGACGACTTGTCCCGCTATGTCGGCAAGCAGGCCATCGACAAAGGCATTTTGAAGGTTTCGCTTGAAGGTGGCGCCTACAGGATCCTGTTCGATTTCAAGGCACTTGCGGCATCATTTCCGGACCAGAAACTGCTGAAGTTCGACTTCGCGCCCTATGCCCTGATGGTCAAGCCGCGCAGCGACGGGTCCTGGGATGTCTCCATGGATTTCTCCCAAACTGCCTCCTTCGAGTTCAACGGACCCGAGGGGCTGCAAAGCACTCAGTTTTCGATCAAGGACGGCAAGGGTTCGGGCGTCTACGATCCAAATCTGGCGGCCTTCACCAGCGGCACCAGCTCGATGGCCGGCATGACGATGGCATCGAAGGATGCCAAGCAGCACATGGAAGCCAGCACGGGCGCCGGCATCGCGACCGTTGCCGCGACCAAGTCGGCGGCCGGGGGCGTCGATTTCACAACCTCGCAAAAGGTGTCGAGCTTTGTCGAAGCGATCAATTTCGACGATCCGGAGAGCGGGTTGAAATTCCCGGTCACCGTCAGGTCGCCGGAACTGTCGGTCGAAGCCAGCGGCAAGGGCGTGCGGACCAAGCCATTGCTCGATCTCCTGGCATTTGCGGTGGCCAACGAGGACGAGGCGACGCTGAAGGCCAACCAGGCGCAGCTCAAATCGCTTCTGCTCGCCGCCTTGCCGCTTTGGCAGCGTATCGACGGGACCTACGGTTTCAAGGATTTTGCGGTGGAAAGCCCGGTCGGCAATTTCGGCGCCACCCAGCTCAGCACCGTGTTCGGCACCGATGGCGTGGCCCAGAACGGCACGATCACGTACGGCATCAAGGCATCGGGGCTGAGCGTGCCGACCCAGCTTCTGCCGAGCTGGAGCGTGGGGTTGTTGCCCACCGATGTCGATTTGAACTTTGGCGGCGCCAATATCGATCTCGACAGCATGGCGAAGAAGGCGATCGAAGCCTTTGATCTCAATAAGAATCCCCCTCTGTCGGCCGAATTCGGCGAGCAGCTTAAAGTCGACTTCTTGGCCAAGATGCCGAAGGTCGTGCTTGGCCACAGCACCGTGAAGAACAAGGACACGGAGATCGCGCTGGAAGGCGAGATGACATTCCCAGGCGAAAAGCCCGAAGGAAGCGTAACCGTCGATGTCGCCGGCTTCGACAAGCTTGTCGAAGGCCTGCAGGAAGCGGCAAAGTCGGAACCGGAGGTTGGCCAATACGTGCCAGTCGCTCTCATGGCGAAGGGCTTTGGCAAGACGCTGCCCGATGGCCGGCTGGAATGGATCGTCAATGCCAAGGCCGATGGCTCGGTCACCGTCAATGGCGTCATGCTGAAGCCCGCCGATCCGGCCGTGGACGACAGCGTGGATGATGGTGACGGCGCCGATGACAGCGGAGACGACAGCGGCGGCGCAGGGGCGAACTGAACCCCTGAAGCTGGAGTTCAGAGCCCCAGCGCGCTTGCGATCTTGGGCGCTGCCTCGTGCCAGTCCTGGACGACGACCACATCGTCCGTCACCGGCGGCAGGAATGCGCGCAGCGAATTGTCGGCCATCAGGTGGAACAGTTCGGCGTCGGCGACCGATTCCCGTACCGAGGCCAGATTGTGCGGCTGGTCGTCGACGAAGACCACCGGTCGGCCGGCCTTGCCGCGAAGCTTGGCCACTGCCGGTCCTTTGGCCATTTCAGTGGTCAGAAGCGGGTAGCTCAGCCCAAGCGCGTCGAGATGGACGCGACGCACGGCACGGTGTTTGTGCGGCATGGCCGTCAGCAAGATGATTTCCGCGCGATCGCCAAGCCCTGCCAGGGCTTCTGACGCGCCGTCAGTAATGTTTTGCCAATCGGCTTGCGCGTCAAAGAAATCGGCCAGCAGTGCCGTGACTTCGGGCTGTTCGATCAGGCGGCCGCTGGCGGTCTCTGCGATGTTGCCGGTCAGCCGGAAGGAGGCCAGCGTCAGGCCATAGCCGCGCGCCTTGAGGAAATTCGGAAACGGTCGGATGAATTCGAGCACGACATCGTCGACATCGAGGACAAGCAAGGGTCGGTCGTCGGCTGCCAGTTCTTCGATCTGGCGCGCGGTTTCCGGATCATCGCTCATATGGAATGCTCGTAGTTGTCGTCGCCCAGCGGCAGCGACCGCAAGGCCTTGCCGACAGCCGCCGGCGGGGTGCCGGTTTCCTCGGCAAAGCGCATCAGAGTCGGCTCGTGGGCGAGGATGAACTGCAGGACACCGGCCAGAAAACCCGGCTCGCTGGCGGCTTTGCGGATCGAATGGACCTCTATGCCGGTGATTGCCAGAAAGCGCGGCAGAAGCTCCGGATCGGAGGCGACGAAGCCCAGGGCCTTCACGGCAATCGATTCCGCTTCTTCGCGCATTGACGCTGCGTTTGCCATCACTACCTTCGGTGTGTGGAATGAGTCTCTCCCGCAGTAATGGCAAGAGTTGCTTGCGGCAAGCCATTAGAGCGTGGCGCGCCCTTTGGACGCGCAGGGGACGAGGTGGAATTCGCGCTGTTTTCCAGCCGCGGATTTCCGTTTCGTCAATCATATTGCCGTAAAGCGAAGCAGGGTTTGGTGCGTTCAGACATGAGCGCATGACGGTCGCCTTCGAAGCGGAAGGGCAGCCGGGACGGGAAATCGATGCCGAAGAAGGTTATGATCGTCGAGGACAATGAGCTCAATATGAAGCTCTTTCGCGACCTCATCGAGGCAAGCGGTTACGAGACCGTGCGCACCCGAAACGGTCTGGAAGCGCTCGATCTGGCGCGCCAGCACCGGCCGGATCTGATCCTGATGGATATCCAATTGCCTGAAGTGTCGGGGCTTGAAGTGACCAAATGGCTGAAGGAAGACGACGAACTGCACGTCATCCCGGTCATTGCGGTGACCGCCTTCGCCATGAAGGGCGACGAGGAACGTATCCGCCAGGGCGGCTGCGAGGCTTATATTTCTAAGCCGATCTCGGTGCCGCGTTTCATCGAAACCATCAAATCCTATCTGGGCGATGCGTGATGTGCCCCTTCAGCCGAGCCGGAGCCTTGTGAAATGACTGCGCGGATCCTCGTCGTCGACGATATCCCTGCCAATGTGCGGCTGCTGGAAGTGCGGTTGCTGGCCGAATATTTCGAAGTGCTGACCGCCACCAACGGGCCGGATGCGATCGAGACCTGTGAGAACGGCAAGGTCGATGTCGTGCTGCTCGACGTGATGATGCCGGACATGGACGGCTTCGAGGTCTGTCGGCGGCTGAAGAGCGATCCGGCGACATCGCACATTCCGGTGGTGATGATCACCGCGCTCGATCAGGTCTCCGACCGCGTCCGCGGGCTCGAGGCCGGTGCCGACGACTTCCTGACCAAGCCGGTCAACGACCTGCAGCTTATGACGCGCGTCAAGAGCCTGGTTCGCCTGAAGTCGCTGACCGACGAGTTGCGGCTGCGCGCCTCGACGACGCGCAACATCGGCATCGAGGAGTTGCTCAGCCGCAATTTCGCATCCGAGGACACGACGCCCAAGGTGCTTTTGATCGACGAACGCAAATCATCCGTCGAGCGCATCCAGAAGATGCTGCGCGACCGGGCCGATCTCGACGTCACACATGATCCGCATGCCGGTTTCTTCCAGGCCGCCGAGACGTCCTATGAATGCGTGATGATCTCGACCGCGTTCGCCGATTTCGATCCGCTGAGGCTCTGTTCGCAGTTGCGCTCGCTCGATCGCACCCGTTTCGTGCCGATCATCCTGTTGGCGGAGGAGGGCGAGGAGGAACGCATCATCCGCGGCCTCGAACTCGGCATCAATGATTATCTGATGCGGCCGATCGACCAGCAGGAATTGACGGCGCGGCTGCGCACCCAGGTGCGCCGCAAGCGTTACAACGACCAGCTGCGCGCCAGCGTCACCCAAACCATCGAAATGGCGGTGACCGATGGACTGACCGGGCTGCACAACCGCCGCTATCTAGACAGCCACCTGCAGACGCTGTTCGATCGCGCCGTGGCGCGGCGCCGGCCGCTGTCGGTGATGATCACCGACCTCGACCGCTTCAAGGCGATCAACGACGCGCACGGTCATGACGGCGGCGACGAGGTTCTGCGGGAATTCGCACGACGGCTGCGCAAGAATGTCAGGGGTATCGACCTTGCCTGCCGTTTTGGCGGGGAGGAGTTCGTCGTGGTGATGCCGGACACCGAGGGCGCGGTGGCCGAGAAGGTAGCCGAGCGCATTCGCGCCGAAATCGCCCAGGCGGCTTTCGCCATCGGGCAGGACGGCAAGGCGATCGAAGTCACGGTCAGCGTCGGCGTGTCGTCGGTGCTGAAGGGCGTGGACACGGTGGCGGCGCTGATGAAGCGTGCCGATCTCGCGCTCTACGAAGCCAAAAGCGGCGGCCGAAATCGCGTCGTCGCCAAGGCGGCGTAGCGATCCAGCCCCGATTATCCTGTCAACCCGACAGGGTTACCCGTTTACCTTAATCCAAGCGATTCGCGAGCCTTGGTTAAGAAACTGTTGATTTTCATAAACTCTTGCGCAACTGTGCAGGCCAAGACGAAGCCGGCACGAGGATAGAAAACCGGCTCCGATCCTGGGAATACCCCATGATGCTCAGGTCCGCCGCATCTCCTGGGTCCGTGGGGTCGGCCGGCCGGCGCTGGCACATAGTGGCCTCCTCGTACCGCTGCCAAACGCCGACCGGCCCCCTTCTCTCCAAAAGAACATCAGAACTCCGTGCTAAAGCACGGAAGAATCTGCGTTCTAGCCGTTCCAACACAGCTTCGCTGTGAGAGCAGCCAACGATGAGGGGAAGAGCACCCTTCCATTTCATAGATATGGCGCACAAGGGGCTTGCGGCAAGACCCGGCTCCTCCCGTAAAACCGCGACCCAAGCCAGGGTGCGGAAAACGGGAGTTATGATAATGATTTCAGATCATGCGGTTGTGATCGCCGGGGGTGGTCCGACGGGATTGATGCTGGCTGGCGAACTGGCGCTGGCAGGCGTGGACGTTGCCATTGTCGAAAGGCGACCGGATCAGAAATTGGCAGGATTGCGCGCAGGCGGCCTGCATGCGCGAACCCTTGAGGTGCTCGACCAGCGCGGAATTGCGGATCGGTTCCTCTCGGAGGGCCAAGTGAGCCCGGCCGTGGGTTTTCACATGATCCGCCTGGACATCAGCGACTTCCCAACCCGGCACAATTATCTGCTGGCGCTGCGGCAAAACCACATCGAGCGCATCCTGGCCGACTGGGTCGGCGAGTTGAAGGTACCGATCTATCGCGGACACGAGGTTACGAGGTTTACCCAGGACGACAGCGGCGTCGACGTCGAACTGTCCACCGGTCACCGCCTGAGGGCCGCATATCTGGTCGGCTGTGACGGAGGCCGCAGCACCATTCGCAAGGCGACCGGTATCGAGTTCGCCGGATGGGATCCGACGATGAGCTGGATGATTGCCGAGGTCGAAATGTCGGAAGAACCGGCATGGGGCTTCCGCAGCAACGCCTCCGGAATTCATGCCCTGGGTAAGATCGAGGACGGCAGGAAGGTTGGCGTCGTGCTGACGGAGCCATGCCTGGAGGCGCGCGGCGAACCGACCCTGCGCGAGCTCAGCGAGGCGCTGACTGCCGTCTACGGCACCGACTTCGGGGTCCACAGCCCGACCTGGCTCTCCCGCTTCACCGACATGACGCGCCAGGCCACCGCATATCGCGACAGGCGCGTGCTGCTGGCGGGTGATGCCGCGCACATCCATCCGCCGATGGGCGGACAGGGCCTCAACACCGGCGTGCAGGATGCGGTGAACCTTGGATGGAAGCTGGCCCAAATCATCAAGGGGACATCGCCGCAAAGCCTGCTCGACAGCTATCACGCCGAGCGTCATCCGGTCGCCGCCCGCGTGTTGCGCAACACGATGGCGCAGGTTGCGCTTCGCCGCACGGATGACCGCAGCAAGGCCTTGGCCGATACCGTTGCCGAGTTGCTCGGCATGGATGAAGCTCGCAAGAAAATCGCCGCGGAGATGTCTGGTCTGGGGGTTCATTACGACCTTGGCGAGGGGCATCCACTGCTTGGGCGGCGAATACCCGATCTTGATCTGGCCACCGCCGGCGGACTGTTGCGGGTCTTCACCTTGCTGCACGACGCGCGGCCCGTGCTGCTCGGCCTCGGTGAGCCCGGCAGGCTGGACATCGCGCCCTGGGCTGATCGGGTCCGGCAGATGGACGCCTTGTATGCCGGTGCCTGGGACCTCCCGGTGCTCGGGAGGGTAGCCGCGCCCGACGCGGTCTTGATCCGGCCCGATGGTTATGTGGCTTGGGCCGGGGCGGGAACCCAACAGGGCCTGGTGGACGCGCTGACCACCTGGTTCGGGCCGCCTGCCACCGCAGGTTAGCAGACACGATCGAAGCGCGACCGCGCGATCGCCTTGAGAGTATCGCGTCCCTCCCTCCGACAGTGCTCCTGACAGTTGGTTGACAGGAGCTTCCTTCTGTGCAGAAATTGGTTGGACCATTGGACCACTTGGAGGAAATGTGGACCAGAACAGCCTGCCACCCATTCAGACCACGGCGCGCGACGACGCCGTGCTGAAGGCGTTGGTGGGCTTTGTTCGCGCCGAGGCCTTGCAGCCGGGCGAGCGGCTTCCAACCGAACGCATTCTGGCCGAGCGGCTGAAGGTCAGCCGCAACACCGTGCGCGAGGCACTGACACGCTGGGAAGGGCTCGGCCTCGTCGAGCGCCGGCAGGGCAGCGGCACCTATCTCAAGGCGGCTGTTTCACACGATATGCTGCACATGCCGCTGACGCTGGCGGGCGGCAATGATTTCACCAGCCTGATGCAGACGATGGAGATCCGCCGCGCGCTGGAGGCGGAGGCCGCAGCCCTTTGCGCCGAACGCGCCAGCCAGGCCGACATCGCCGAAATTGCACGCAAGCTCGACATCATGGAGCAGGCGTTCCGCACGCGCGACGGCATGTCGTCGGAAGAGGATTGGGAGTTCCACCAGGCGATCTACCGGGCCTCGGGCAATCCGCTGTTCGAGCAGATCATCGCCGCCATGTACGAATTGTTCCACCGCTTCTGGGAGCATCCGCTCGGCGTTCGCGATTTCGGCCATGCCAGCTTTCCTTATCACCGCACCATCTACGAATGCATCGCAGCCCGTGACCCGCAGGGCGCCCGCGCCGAAGCGCTCAAGCTGATCGCCACCGTCGAGGACGATCTCAAGCGCGGTGCGGCCAAACTCAAACTTTCGAGCCAGACATGAACGAGCATCCATCCGGTTTCGATCACGACTATCTCTTGGAGGCGGCAACACTTTTGGCGCATGACGAACCGTTTCCCGGCGGTGCGGTGGTGCCGCCGATCTATCAGACCTCGCTGTTCACCTTCGCCAACTATGCCGAGATGGCCGATACCTTTGCCGGCAAACGAAAGCAGCCGATCTACTCGCGTGGCGACAATCCGACGGTGATGGAGTTCGAGGCGCGTGTCGCCGCGCTCGAAGGCGCAGAAGCAGCGCGCGGCTTTTCCAGTGGCATGGCGGCGATCAGCGCCACGGTGCTTGCATTCGTTGGGGCAGGCGAGCGCATCGTGGCGGTGCGCAATTGCTATGGCGATGCCTACCGGCTGTTCGAGCGGTTGTTGCCGCGGCTCAACATCAAGGTCGATTATGTCGACGGCTCCGACCCGGATGCGGTCGCGGCGGCACTTCCCGGCGCCAAGCTACTTTATCTGGAAAGCCCGACCTCGATGATGTTCGAGTTGCAGGACATCGCGCATCTGACACGGTTGGCCAAGGAACAGGGCATCGTCACCACGATCGACAATTCCTGGGCGACGCCGGTGTTCCAGAAGCCGATCACGCATGGCGTCGATCTGGTGCTGCATTCGGCCTCGAAATACCTTGGCGGCCACAGCGACACCGTCGCGGGCGTGGTGGCGGGTTCGGCTGCTCATATCAAGCACATCAACGAGCAGACCTATTCCTATCTCGGCGGCAAGCTGTCGCCATTCGAGGCGTGGCTGTTGCTGCGCGGCCTGCGCACGCTGCCGCTGCGCCTGCCGCACCACATGAAGAGCGGCCTGACCATCGCCGAACGGCTGAAGGCGCATGCCAATGTCGAGCGCGTCAACCACCCCATCTATTCGAACCATCCGGGCAAGGCGACGCTGGCCGGCTATGCCGGTCTGTTCTCCTTCGAGGTGACGGACGAGATCGACATTCCCGTCTTCGTCGACGCGCTGAAATATTTCCGCATCGGCGTCAGCTGGGGCGGGCATGAAAGCCTGGTCGTACCGGCCAAGGCGTCGCTGGAGCAGACGCCGGGCCTGAATTCGATGGCGCGCTTCGGCGTCAGCCCCCGAACCATCCGCTTCAATGTCGGATTGGAGAGTGTCGAAGACCTGTGGGCTGACGTCGCCCAGGCCTTCGAAAAAGCCAGAAAATAACAAGCGGGTTCAAAATGGGAGTCTTGAACATGAAAAAACTGACCGTCATGCTGGCCACCGTTGCGGGGCTGGCGATTTCCGCCGGAAATGCCGTGGCCGACTCGACCCTGAAAATGGTCGAAGTCATCACCAGCCCGCCGCGCACCGAATTCCTGAAGAAGCAGATCGCCGAATTCGAAACAGCCAATCCGGGCATCAAGGTCGAGCTTATCTCGCTGCCCTGGGGCCAGGCGTTCGAGAAATTTCTGACCATGGTGCAGGCCGGCGATACGCCTGACATCGTCGAAATGCCGGAACGCTGGATGGGCCTCTATGCCAACAATTCCCAGCTCGAGGATCTCGGCCCCTATATGGCCAAATGGGATGATGCCAAGACGCTCGGCGACCGCGCCAAGCAGTTCGGCTCGACCGTCAACAACACCCAGTTCATGATCCCCTACGGCTACTATGTGAACGCGCTGTTCTGGAACAAGAAACTGTTCAAGGAGGCCGGCCTCGACGGCCCGCCGGCGACGCTCGACGATTTCATCGCCGACGCCAAGAAGATTTCCGCGCTCCCGGGGAAGTACGGCTACTGCCTGCGCGGCGGGCCGGGCGCCTTCAACGGCATGCACATGTTCATGAACATCGCCGCCGGCAAGGGCGGCTACTTCAACGAGGACGGCACTTCGACGATCAACGAAGAAGGCTCGGTCAAGGGCCTGCAGATGCTGGCCGACATGTACAAGGACGGATTGGCGCCGAAGGATGCGGTGAGCTGGGGTTTCAACGAAACGGTCACCGGCTTCTATTCCGGCACCTGTGCCATGCTCAACCAGGATCCGGACGCGCTGCTCGGCATCGCCGACAAGATGAGCGCGGACGATTTCGCCGTGGCGCCTTTGCCGGTCGGACCGAGCGGCAAATCCTATCCGACGCTGGGCTATGCCGGCTGGGCGATGTTTGCCAACTCGCAGCACAAGGACGACGCCTGGAAGCTGATGGCGACGCTTCTGTCGCCGAAGGACAATCTGGAATGGGCCAAGGAAGTCGGCGTCGTCCCGATCCACAACGGCGCCGACCAGGATCCCCATTTCAAGACGGAGCAGTTCAAGGGCTGGTTCACGGAGCTCAGCGACAGCTCCAAATATGAAATGGTCACCCCGCCGACGCATCTGGAGAACCTCGGCAATTTCGTCGACCAGGTGGCGATCAAGAATTTTCAGGAAGTGCTGCTTGGCCAGAAGACGGCCAAGGACGTCGCCGACCAATGGGCTGCCTTCCTGACCAAGGAACAGCAGGACTGGCTGGCGAAGAACAAGAAGTAAGCGCCTCTTTTTCCTCCTCCCCGTTCTACGGGGAGAAGGTGGCCCGATAGGGTCGGATGAGGGGCGGCGCTATGCCTCGATTGGTTCGCGCTGCCCCTATCTGCCTGCCGGCATCTTCTCCCCGTGAACGGGGAGAAGGACGCTGTTCCAGACGCCGCTCCAGGGAGCCGATCCTCAGCCAATGACCTACGCCGTGTCCGAAATACGATCCGCCGGCAAGCCGCGTCGCAAGCGGCTATCCCACGCCGCCATCGAGCCATGGCTCTATCTCAGCCCGGCGATCATCCTGCTGGTCGTGGTGCTTTTGGTGCCGCTGGTCATCGGCATCAGCTACTCCTTCCGCAAGTTCTCAGCGTTCAAGTCCGAATATGTCGGGCTCGGGCAGTATCAGGCGATGCTGTCGGATCAGGTGCTGGGGCAGGCGCTGGTCAACACGTTGTGGTGGACCGTCGCCAGCCTTTTCTTCCAGTTCTTCCTCGGCCTTGGCCTGGCGCTCCTGCTCGACAAGCCGTTTCGCGGCCGCAAGGCAGTACAAGCCCTGGTCTTCCTGCCTTGGGCGGTGCCGTCCTTCCTGTCAGGCCTGACCTGGGCCTGGCTGTTCAATCCGATCATCGGCCCGCTGCCGCACTGGCTGTTTGCGTTGGGGCTGAAAGCCGAGCCGACCAATGTGCTGTCCGATCCCTCTACCGCCATGTGGGGACCGATCGTCGCCAATATCTGGTTCGGCATTCCGTTCTTTGCCATCACCCTCTTGGCGGCACTGAAATCCATTCCATCGGAACTGCATGAGGCAGCGGCTATCGATGGAGCCTCGCCCTGGCAGCGCTTCACCAAGGTGACGCTGCCGTTTCTGGCGCCGACCATCGCCATCACCGTGATGTTGCGCACCATCTGGATCGCCACCTTCGCCGACCTGATCTTCGTGATGACGGAGGGCGGGCCGGCCGGCTCGACCAACACGGTGCCGGTCTACATCTATGTCAGCGCCTTCAAATCGCTGGACAAGGGCTATGCCTCGGCGGTGGCGGTGCTGTTGCTGATCCTGCTCATCGCCTATGCGATCGCCCTGATCGGCATCCGTCGCACGCTGGTGAGGCACGTCTGATGATCGCAGGACGCACAGCCTCGCAGCGCTTCTTCGGCGGCATCGGCCTCTACGCGGCAATCGCGGCCTACGTGTTCTTTTCCCTGTTCCCGATCTACTGGACGCTGAAGATCTCGGTCACGCCGGAGCGGCTGCTCTATTCCGAAGGCATCACCTTCTGGCCATCGCACATGACGCTGCAGAACTTCGTCACCGTGCTCGAGACGACCGATTTTCCGCGCTATTTCCTCAACAGCGTCATCGTCTCGGTCTCGACGGCGGCACTGGTGACGATCATCGCCACGCTCGCCGGCTATGCCATGTCGCGCTTCACCTTTCGCGGCAAGGCAGCCCTGGCGCTGATGTTGCTGCTCACCCAGACTTTTCCGCTGGTGATGGTCATTCCGCCGATCTACCGCGTGATGGGGCAGATCGGCCTGATCAACAGCCTGACCGGGCTGATCATCATCTACACCGCCTTCAACACGGCCTTTGCCACCTTCCTGATGCAGTCGTTCTTCGACGGCATCCCCAAGGATTTGGAAGAGGCCGCGATGATCGACGGCTGCACCCGCGCGCAGGCCATGCGCAAGGTGATCGTGCCGCTGACGCTGCCCGGCATGGGCGCGACGCTCGGCTTCGTCTTCACCGCCGCCTGGAGCGAGCTTCTGTTCGCGCTGATGCTGATTTCCAGCGACGACCAGAAGACCTTCGCCGTCGGCCTGCTCACCTTTATCGGCAAGTTCGCCGTCGACTGGGGACAGATGATGGCGGCATCCATCCTGGCGCTGATCCCGGTCTGCATCTTCTTCGCCTTCCTGCAACGCTATCTCGTCACCGGCCTGACCGCCGGCGCCGTCAAAGGATAGATCGATGGCCTCTGTTACGCTCGAAAAGGTCCGCAAGGACTATGGCGCCGTCCGTGTCCTACACGCGGTCGACCTTCAAATCGCCGATGGCGAGTTCGTCGTCCTGGTTGGGCCGTCAGGCTGCGGCAAGTCCACGCTTTTGCGCATGATCGCCGGGCTGGAGGAGGCTTCCGGTGGCGAGATCCGCATCGGCGAGCGGCTGGTCAACGACGTGGCACCCAAGGACCGCGACATCGCCATGGTTTTCCAGTCCTACGCGCTCTATCCGCATATGGACGTGTCGAAGAACATGGGCTTCAGCCTGCTCCTGAAGAAGGCGGAGAAAACGACGATCGACGCCAGGGTGGACGGCGCCGCCAAGCGGCTCGGGCTCGACACGTTCCTGCAGCGCCTGCCGCGGCAACTGTCCGGCGGCCAGCGCCAGCGCGTCGCCATGGGGCGTGCCATAGTGCGCGATCCCAAGGTTTTCCTGTTCGACGAGCCGCTGTCGAACCTCGACGCCAAGCTGCGCGTCCATATGCGCGCCGAGATCAAGGCGCTGCATCAGCAGCTGAAGACGACATCGGTTTATGTCACGCATGACCAGATCGAGGCGATGACCATGGCCGACCGGATCGTCGTCATGCATGACGGGTTGATCCAGCAGGTCGGCGCACCGCTCGATCTCTATGATCGGCCGGCCAACATGTTCGTCGCCGGTTTCATCGGTTCCCCCGGCATGAATTTCCTGCCGGCGATGGTTCGCAACGGTGGTGAGGCCGTACTGGCCGATGGCCAGGTGCTGCGCTTGCCGGAAGGCCTGCCGCTGACGGACGGTGACGCCATCACCGTCGGTCTGCGGCCCGAGCATATCAAGTTGGTGGATGAGGGCGCGTTGAAGGGGGAGGTGGGTGTGGTCGAGCCTCTCGGCCTTTCGACGCAGTTCTACGTCAAGCTGGCCAGCCAGCAGCTTTGCGTCTTTGCCATGGGCCGTGCCGGCGTGAAGCCCGGCGACGAGGTGAGGTTGGTTGTCGAACCAGACCAATTGCATCTGTTCGATCTGAAAAGCGGTGATCGCATCGGCTGAGGGGGACTCAGCCGGGCGGCGGGCAGCCGTATGAGGCGCCGATGTCGGGCGGGAAATACAGGTAACGCTACATTTCAATTGGATAAAATAGCGGAACGTCCAACAGACATTTCCGGAACCTAACAGGACCACTCGGACCTTTGCGTCTACAACGCAAGACCTTAGTCCCGCCGTCTTCTCAAAAGAACGGAGGTCGTTTCGCCACGAATTAGGCCGCCGTCGGAGTTAGTCAACACCGACGGCGGCGCCTGCAATATGGGCGAGTGGGTTGTGTGCGGATATGGTGTGATCGCGGAAGTGGATTGTAGACCGCTAACCGCGAGGGCTTCTTTTGGACAGCGGCGAACTGTCCAACGGGTTCTCAGCCGACTTGGCCGATCGCCGCTCCTTCAGCCAAAGGGACTTCTTTCTCCTTGCCAGGTTCTCGTCTCGAACGCTGTCGTCGGCGGTCACTCCGCCATGCATCGCGGCAATCACGTAGTCGGCTCTGTTGGTTCGAAAGTCGCCTTTTTGTACGGACATCGTTTTCTCCCAGTGCGAGGCATTTCCCCCCTTTTTGCCTGACGCTGAAACTAACTGCCTATCCGTGGTGCAAGTCTACCAATCGCCGATTGTATTAAAACGATACACTCAAGGCGGCACGATCGCACGAGAGGAGCCAATACCGGCGGGGCTCCTTCATTGACCCTGTTGTGATCCTTGCGGGGGTGCGGCGGCGGGAGGGGTCGGAGCCTGCGGTGGGGGTTCCGTGGAAGGCGCGGCGGGACTGTCAGGCTGAGGTGCAGGCGGTGCGGCCTCTTCCTCACTCAGAACCTGGTCAGTCCTGGCCTTGATCTCATCGGCCGTCTGCTGGCTTATCAGCCGTTGCTGACGGCGAAGCCAGCAACCAGAGCGACAAGGGCTGCAATGATTGCAGCTTTCACCTTCTTCGACATCCATAGGCGCCTTGTTCATGACACCCAACCCACGGCGAAGGGTGCCGCAACCTTGGCGAAGGGTCAATCCTTTTGGCTGCAGTCTCTGCTCACGTGCAACGAAATCAACTGGTTATAAACGAAAAACGCCGCCCATTGGGCGGCGTTTCGGCATTGCAGCGGGAAACCAGATTACTTGATCTTGGTTTCCTTGAATTCGACGTGCTTCTTGGCGACCGGGTCGTACTTGCGGAACGACAGCTTGTCGGTCTTGGTGCGGCTGTTCTTGCTGGTCACGTAGAAGAAACCGGTGTCGGCGGTCGACAGAAGCTTGATCTTGATGTTTGCGGCTTTGGCCATGATATCAGTCCGTTTGTTCGTGGGGTTTTGGCCGCTGGAGCACGGGGAAACACCCGGACGCGGGAAACTTGGCGCGACACATAAAGAACGCGCCCGGAAAGTCAAGCCCGGCAAGCCTAGTGCGACCCCCCTGAGCCTGCTGGTGAACGGAAATCATGCGGTTTCCGTCGCCGGTGACGCAACCTTCTTCCAGTCTCCGGTCGTGTTCCACCAGCGATTCGGATTGGCGCGGTCGTCCAGTCCCTTGGAACGGCTGGCGAGAATCGGTTGAATGCGGATCACCGGTTCCTGGTAGGAATGGGCCTGGAAAATCGCCTCGACGACGCGGGCGGCCAGCCCCTGGTCGTCCGGCAGTTCGAAGGAAACCTCGACCGTGCCGGGCCGCCGCCGCAATTCGGTTTCGGCGCCGGCGGCCGCACCGTCAAGCGGCCTGTAGCGTTCGATGCCGTGCGCCGACTGATAGGCATTGCGGTCATATTTGCCCATGGCCAGCGGCGCAATCGCCACCACAGCATCCATGATGCGGTCGACGTCGGCGGCCGGAGCCTGGAAGGTCACGAGCAGAAGCAGTGTCATTCGTAGCGATGTGGTTTCAAAGCCGCTGTCGATCATGGAAGTGTCCTCAAGTGTTTTGGGACACTCTTTTAGCCCTGTGCTCCTGACACGGTTGTGTCAGCAGCCTGCCACCGTGCGCGCCAAATGCAGGGCTGGCGGCAGTTGCGCTACAGCAGGATCTTGCGAACCAACCTGACGGCGACCAAAGCGATATAGGCGGCGAAGAACAGGCCGAGCGACCAGCCGAAGCCGGACGGGCCGAACGCATCCATGCCGATGCCGATCGCCTGCGGGCCGAGCACCATGCCGACACCGTAGCACAGCACGAAGGCGGCGTTGGCCGACGCCAGTTCATGGCCGGAAAGCTGCGAGCCGAGATGGGCAAGGCCGATCGTGTACATGGCAGCGACGACGCCGCCCCAGACGAACAGAAGCGCGGCCATCAAATGCCAATTCTGGGCGAAGAAGGGCATGAAGACGGTGCCGATAAGACCGACCGTGGCGCAGGCAATCAGCAGGTAGCGGCGATCGCTGACGCGGTCGCTGATCATGCCGATCGGGATCTGCAACAACACATTGCCGAGGCCGATCATGGTCAGCAGAAGGGCCGCATCGGCCTCGGAATAGCCGATGCGGCTACCATAGATCGGGAAGAGCGCAAAGCCGCCGGTTTCCACCGCGCCGAACACCAGCACGGCTGCGGTCGCCGACGGCACCAGCCAGATGTAGCGCAGGAAATTGCTGGTTTCGCCATCCGAGGCGATCGAGGGGCTCTCGTTGCGTGCTGCCAGCACGGGTATCGCCGCCAGCGTCACCAAGGCGATGATGACGCCGAACGGCCTGAAGCCGGAACTGCCGAGATGGGCGAACAGCCACGGTCCGGCGGCAAAGCCGAGCGACAGGACAGTGGCGTAAATGCCCAGCACAAGGCCGCGTCGGTGCGGCGGCGCCGAGGTGCTGATCCAGAATTCGGACAGGATGAACAGCACCGTCAGCGCGATGTGCAGCACGATGCGCAGTGGAAACCACATCCAGAAATCGGGTGCGAAATGAAAGCCGACAAAGGCCAGCGCGCCGGCGGCGATCATGGCGATCATGGTCCAGGCAACGCCGAACCGCATGGCGAGCGGAGTAGCCAGCGGCGCACCGGCGATCGAGGCGAGGCCGGCAACGGCGGTGTTGAGGCCGATCATCGAAGCCGAATGGCCGCGCGTTTCAAGGATGACGCTGAGCAGCGGCATGCCGAGGCCGATGGCGATGCCGACGACGCTGATCGACGAGATCGCCGCCACCATCGGCAGCCAGTGTACGCGTTCGTCGCCCTGTGGTTGGCTATCGACCGTCATGGGATGCTGAATACTCTGCCTGTTTGATCTAAGGAAAGTGCTGAGCGCTTTTCCGGGAAAACCGCGTCACACTTTTCCTGGAATTGCTCTAGAGAAGTTCGCGGGTGAAGCGTCTGCGGACAAGCCGGTAGAAGGGCACGGGTCCGCCTGGACGCAACAGTGGATCATGGGCGAGGCGCTTTTCCAGCTCGTCCAGGATCATTCGGGTGATGTCGGGTATGTCGGCTTCCCTGGCCTTGGCGAGCGGCAGCCAGACCAGCTCTTCGAGCTCGTTGGTGGGACTGCCACCGGGCAGTTCGACGGCGACGTCGTCACGCCAGGCGCTGAAAAAGCGGGTGTCGAAGCGGCGCACCCGGTTGGGCGGCGTGATGGCGCGCGCAACGAAGCGCAGCATGTCGAGAGAGGGTTGCACGCCGTGTTCGGCAAAGCCTTGCCAATCGGGCCTGGGGGTTGCGAAAGCACCCTTGCGGCCGATCAGCAGCCCGGCTTCCTCATAGGTTTCGCGGATGGCGGACAGGGCGATGGCGCGGGCTCGTGCGGCGCTTGTGCGGCCCGGTCCGGCGATCAGCCTGGCTTCCTGCTCCGGGTGCAATGCGGCGACGACCGGTATGCGGCTGTCGGCCGGATCGGTGCGGCCGCCGGGAAAGACGAACTTGCCCGGCATGAAGGCGTGGCCGGCATGACGGCGACCCATCAGAACCAGCACGTCATCGTCCTTGCGGTCGAGCAGGATGAGGGTTGCCGCGTCGCGCGGGCGAATTGGCCGGTCGCTATGAGCGATCATGCTCCGCTCGATCCTGTCGACTTCCGCCTTGGTCATACCGTCCATGCGCAGGACCTAGCGGAAACTTCTGGCAAGCGAAAGTGGCCTTTCACGGTCGGTATGTTGCGCCAGGCAGCATTCTTGGCTGCGGCCTAGGCTCCGGGATGCGGCTCGATCACGTCGTGCTCGCCGCCGAAGCCGTGCATATAGAAGGCCCATTGCAGTCCGATGACGGCACCCTTGATCGGCTGCAGCAACGCAACCGACAAAAGGATGGTCAGCGGAACCCAGATGGCGATGTGCTGCCATGTGGACAGCGTCGACGTGGCCTCAACGCCCATGAAGGCGCCCAGCACGACATGGCCGACGATGACGATGACCAGATAGGCGGGCAGGTCGTCGGCCCGGTGGTGATGCAATTCCTCGCCGCAGACACTGCATGTGTCGACGGTCTTGGTGAAAGCGCGAAACAGCTTGCCTTCGCCGCAATGCGGGCAGCGGCCGAGCAGGCCGCGCTTCATCGCCGTCCACAGCGGGCGCGCGGTCCGGCCCGAGTGATGTTCTCCGCCGAAAACCTGTTCTTCCATGGCTGTTGTCATCATCGTCTCCTGCCGCGCGAACCCGGTCGCGATTGCGACGCGCGAGCGCGGCCCTTGGCCTTGTGAAACGACCGCTTGGAGCCCGGCAGAGGCTTCGGGTCGGTCAACATCTCGAAGCGCATCGCCCCGGCCATCGGCGCCACCTCGATGAGACGGACCTCGACGCGGTCCGCGAGTTGGTAGCCTTTGCCCGAGCGTTCTCCGAACAGGGAGCGGGCCGTTTCGTCGTATATATAGTAATCGCCGTTCAATGTTGACACCGGGATGAAACCATCCGCGCCGTACTGCGGCAATTGGACAAATAGTCCTGACTTGGTGACGCCGGAGATGCGGGCATCGAACCGGTCGTCGACGCGTTCGGCGAGATAGCTGGCGATCAGACGGTCGACCGTGTCCCGCTCGGCCGCCATTGCGCGGCGTTCCGTGCCGGAGATCAGCACGGCGACATCTTCGAGCCGTGCCGCTTCGTCCTGCGTCAGCCCGCCCGGACCCAATCCGAGTGCGGCAATAAGTCCGCGATGCACGATCAAATCGGCATAGCGGCGGATCGGCGAGGTGAAATGCGCGTAGCGGCGGAGGTTGAGACCGAAATGGCCGATGTTCTTTGGCGAGTATTCGGCTTGGCTCTGCGAGCGCAGAACCACTTCGTTGACCAGGCCTTCATTGTCGGCGCCGCGCACGCGCTCCAAAATGCCGTTGAACTGGCTTGGCTGCATCTGCGCGCCGCGCGCGAGTGACAGGCCCAATGTCTGCAGGAACTCGCGCAGCGATTCCTGTTTGGCCAGTGATGGCGCGTCATGGACGCGATAGACCAGTTCCTGTTTCTTCGCCTCGAGCGTTTCGGCCGCCGCGACATTGGCCTGGATCATGAATTCTTCGATGAGCTTATGGGCATCGAGCCGGTCCGGCACGATGACGCGATCGACGGTGCCGTCCGGCTTGAGCACGATCTTGCGCTCGGGCAGGTCGAGTTCGAGCGGCTGGCGGCCGTCGCGACCGCGCTTCAGGATCGCATAGGCGTCCCACAGTGGCTTCAGCACGGTTTTGAGGATCGGACCTGTCTTGTCGTCCGGCGCGCCGTCGATCGCCGTCTGAGCCTGCTGGTAGGCGAGCTTTGCCGCCGACTTCATCATGACGCGATGGAAGGAGTGCCTGAGCTTGCGGCCCTCGGCCGAAAAAACCATGCGCACTGCCAATGCCGGCCGGTCCTGGCCCTCGCGCAGCGAGCAGAGATCGTTGGAGATGCGCTCAGGCAGCATCGGAACGACGCGATCCGGGAAATACACCGAATTGCCGCGCTTCAGCGCTTCGCGGTCGAGTGCCGTGCCGTAGCGCACATAGGCGGCGACGTCGGCGATTGCGACAGTGGCAACCACGCCGCCGGGGTTCTTCTCGTCGAGATCCGGCGTGGCGAAGACGGCGTCGTCATGGTCCTTGGCGTCGGCCGGATCGATGGTGATCAACGGCAGGTCGCGCCAATCCTCGCGGTGATCCAACGTCGCCGGTTTGACCGCTTCGGATTCTGCGATGACGTCGGCCGGGAAGATATGCGGAATGTCGTGCGCGTGGATGGCGATCATAGAGACCGCCTTTTCACTGGTCAGAGAGCCCAGCACGTTAAGCACCTTGGCCCTCGGCAGCCCATAGCGGGAAGCCCGCGCCGGCTCGACCTCGACCAGATCACCGTTCTTGGCGCCGTTCTGGAATTCCTTGTCGACGATCAGTTCGGGCTGGCGCCGTTCCACTGGCTCGATGCGGAAGGTGCCGTCCTGCAAGATGCGAAAGACACCGAGCACGGCATCGGTACGTTTTTCGAAAATCTTCACCACCCGCCCGGTGTAGGCGGGGCCGCCTAGGGCGACGTTCGTGTCGTCGGCCGGAAAGGTCTTGGCCAGCACGCGGTCGCCAATGCCGGGCGCCGGTCCACTGCCACTGCGCGACAGGCGGATGGAAACGATGGGCGGCGGCCCATTGGCTGTGTGTTCGGTTGGGCGCGCCAAGAGCACGCCATCGGCATCGCGGTCGAAAATATCGAGAACCGTGACATGGGGCAGGGCACCGACGCGAGCCAACCCCTTGCGCTCCTTGGTGAGGACGCCTTCGTCCTGCAAGTCGCGCAAAATATCCTTCAGCCAGATGCGGTCGTCGCCGCGCAGTGCGAACGCCTTGGCGATGTCGCGTTTGCCGGCGCGATCGGGATTTTCGGCGATGTAGCGCAGGATTTCGTCACGCGAGGGCCGGTAGTCGTCCTTGACCTTGGCCCTGGTGTCGGCGGTGCGCGGATCGCCGTGGGTTCTGCCGGTGATCTTGCGCGCCACGCTGTCCTATCCTTTTTTCTTCGCGGCCGGCTTCTTCGCAGCCGGCTTCTTGGCTGCCACTTTCTTGGTCGCCGGGGCCTTGGCCGCGGCTGCCTTTCGGAACGGCTTCTTGCCGCCGCCGCCCTTGGCCTCTTTCTCGGCAATCAATGCCAGCGCATCCTCGATCGTCACCGACTGCGGATCCTTGCCCTTGGGCAGCGTAGCATTGACCTTGCCGAAATTCACGTAAGGCCCGTATTTGCCGTCGCGCACGACGATCTTGCCGCCGCCATCCGGATGGTCGCCAAGCTCCTTCAGCGCCGCGGCAGTACCGCCATTGCGGCCGCCCTTGCCCTTCAGCTGCTTCTCGGCGATCACCGATACGGCGCGGTTGAGGCCGATCGAGAACACGTCCTCGATGCTTTCGAGATTGGCATAGGTGCCGTCATGCAGCACGAACGGGCCGTAGCGGCCAAGCCCGGCTGAGATCATCTTGGCGGTTTCCGGATGCTGGCCGACATCGCGCGGCAGCGACAGCAGCGCCAGCGCCTTTTCGTGGTCGATCGACTCGGCCGTCCAGCCCTTGGGCAGGCTGGAACGCTTGGCCTCCTTGCCGTCGCCACGCTGCAGATAGGGGCCGAAGCGACCGCTGCGCAGCGTGATTTCCTCTGACGTGTAAGGGTCCTTGCCGATCACCTTGGTGCCGTCCTCGCCGCCGCCATTCTCGCCATTGGGATTGGCGGCATCGCCGAGCTGGCGGGTGAAGGAGCAATCGGGATAGTTGGAGCAGCCGACAAAGGCGCCGAACTTGCCAAGCTTCAGCGACAGATTGCCGGTGCCGCATTTCGGGCAGATGCGCGGATTGGAGCCGTCCTCCCGCGTCGGGAACACCAGCGGCGCCAGTTCTTCATTGAGCGCGTCGAGCACGTCGGTGACGCGCAGTTCCTTGATGTCGGCGACGGCGCCGGAAAAATCCTTCCAGAAATCGCGCAGCACGTCCTTCCAGGCGAGCTTGCCGTCGGAAATCTCGTCGAGCTTTTCCTCGAGGGACGCGGTGAAGTCGTATTCGACATAACGCTTGAAGAAGCTTTCAAGAAAGGCCGACAGCAGCCGGCCCTTGGCCTGCGGCACCAGCCGGCGCTTGTCGATGGTGACGTAGTCACGGTCCTCGAGCGTCTTCAGGATCGCCGTATAGGTAGAAGGCCGGCCGATGCCGAGTTCTTCCAGCTTCTTGATCAGCGAAGCTTCGGAATAGCGCGGCGGCGGCTCGGTGGTGTGCTGGGTGGCATTGATCGCCTGGCGGGCTAGCTGTTCGCCGGCGCGGATTTCAGGCAGGCGGCGGTTTTCCTCGTCTTCCGCATCGTCGTCCTTCTGGTCGGTGTAGGCGGCGATGAAACCGTCGAACCGAACGACCGAACCGATGGCACGCAGCTCTGCGGTGCGCGATCCGTTGACCGCTTCGATCTCGGCGGTGGTGCGCTCGATCTCGGCTGGCTGCATCTGGCTGGCGATGGCGCGCTTCCAGATCAGCTCATAGAGCCGCATCTGGTCGGAATCGAGATATTGCCTGACCGATGCCGGGGTGCGCATGAAATCCGTCGGGCGGATCGCTTCGTGCGCTTCCTGGGCATTCTTGGCCTTGGCGGTATATTGGCGCGGCTTTTCCGGCAGGTATTTCGGACCGAATTCCTTGGCAATGGCGTCGCGTGCGGCGTCGATCGCCTCGGGTGCCATCTGCACGCCGTCGGTTCGCATATAGGTGATGAGACCTGTGGTCTCGCCGCCGATCTCCATGCCTTCATAGAGACGTTGCGCCACCTGCATGGTGCGGCTGGCCGAGAAGCCCAGGCCCGATGAGGCGGCCTGCTGCAGCGTCGAAGTGGTGAAGGGCGGGCCGGGATTGCGCTTGGTCGGCTTGGCTTCGACCGACACCGCCTTGAAGGTCGCGCCTTCGAGCATCGACTTGATGTCGTCGGCCTGCGCCTTGTTGGAAATGTCGAGCTTTTGCAGCTTCTTGCGATCGAAGGCGGTCAGCCGCGCTTCGAAATTCTCGTTGCGCGGCGTACCCAGCAGGGCGGCGATCTGCCAGTATTCCTCGCGGATGAAGCGCTCGATCTCGGATTCGCGGTCGCAGACCAGGCGCAGCGCAACCGACTGGACGCGGCCGGCCGAGCGGGCGCCCGGCAGCTTGCGCCACAGCACCGGCGACAGCGTAAAACCGACGAGATAATCCAGCGCCCGGCGGGCGAGATAGGCATCGACCAGCGGCGCATCGATCTGGCGCGGATTGGCCATCGCCTCCAGCACCGACGACTTGGTGATGGCGTTGAAGACGACGCGGCTGACCGGCTTGTCCTTCAGCGCGCGCTTCTGCTTCAGCACCTCCAGTACATGCCAGGAGATGGCTTCACCTTCGCGATCCGGGTCGGTGGCGAGGATCAGGCCATCGGCATCCTTGACCGCCTTGGCGATGTCGGCGAGTCGCTTGCCCGAGGCGGTGTCGACCGCCCAGGACATGGCGAAATCCTCATCCGGACGCACCGAGCCATCCTTGGCCGGCAAATCCCTGATATGGCCGAACGAGGCCAGAACCTTGTAGTTCTTGCCGAGATATTTGTTGATTGTCTTCGCCTTGGCCGGCGATTCGACGACGACGACGTCCATGAGGTCTCATATCAGCTGTGGTGCGGCAGAAGAATTCCGCTGCGCGCGACGAAATCTCGTTCTATTTGTCGCTCACATGGCCGCGCTTTTGCATCCGGTCAAGGGGAAGCGCCCAAATTGCGGGCCGGTCCGAAGCAATACACTCTTAGAGTGTATGGAGAAAATCACAGAATTTGGGAAAGGGAGATGGTGGTCCCCGAGTGAGCGGAAACGACCCGATTCATTTTTCCGCCGAGTCGTTGAAATGCTGCCCAAACCGGAAGGGCGACACTTAGCGACACTTATAAGGGGCTGTTCGATGCCGGCCGCCGAGTGCATGGAGATGCCGGCGACCAGCCCTTCTCCCGCCAGCAGCGGGATTGGCGTGCTTAGTCGGCCTTGACGATATGCCAGACCTCGCCGACGCCGTCGCCGGTCACATCGCCGGGCTTCTTGTCCTTGATGAAGGTGTAGACCGGCTTGCCGTCATAGGCCCACATCTTGGTGCCGTCGGTGCGGTCGACAACGGTCCATTCGTCGTCCGCCTTGGCGCCGGCTTCGGCTTTCAGTGGCGGCCAGTTGGTGGCGCATTTGTCGTAGCAATTGCTCTTGCCCTTCTCGTCCTTGTCATAGGTGTAGAGCGTCATTCCATTGGCGTCGGTGTAGATCTTGGTGCCATTGACCTCGGCTTCCTTCCACGCGTCGACGGCGAAGGATGCGGCGGTGCTGAGCAGAAGCGCTGCCAGTCCTGCGGTTATGGTTTTCATGGAAATCTCCCTGACTGGTATCTGGAGACGCGCGGGAAATCGCGGCCTCGCTGTGTCAACGCCCAGGGGCTGCCGTTTCTTCCCCGGCAAGCATGATCTTGCCAACACAATGGTGATTGGTGGACAAGGCTGCGCGTCGCTATATCAGCGGCACGACAGTGGAGTTCCTGGAAATGGCATTGGACATCGGCTATGTCAGCGCGGTCGGGGCGGGAGCCATCTCGTTCCTGTCGCCTTGCGTGCTGCCGCTGGTGCCGCCCTATCTCTGCTATATGGCCGGCGTCTCGGTCGACGATTTCCGTGGCAATGCGGGAACTACGGCGAGGGAAGGCGCACGCGGCGCGCTGCTCTATTCCTCGATCGCTTTCGTGCTCGGCTTCTCGACCGTCTTTGTCGCGCTTGGCGCCGGCGCTTCGACCATCGGCCGGCTGCTGCGTGTCTGGCAGGAGCCGCTGGCGATGGGCGCCGGCGTGCTGATCATCCTGATGGGCCTGAATTTCCTTGGCATCCTGCGCATTCCACTGCTGTCGCGCGAGGCGCGCTTCCGGTCGCAAGGCAAGCCGGCAAGTGCGGTCGCCGCCTATGTGATGGGGCTGGCCTTCGCCTTCGGCTGGACGCCCTGCATCGGTCCGGTGCTCGGTCCGATCCTGACGCTGGCCGGCGGCCGCGAGACGGTGGGCGAGGGCGCGCTGCTGCTCGCCGCCTATTCGCTCGGGCTGGGTATCCCGTTCCTGATCGCCGCCCTGTTTTCCGGCGCCTTCATGCGCTTCCTTGGCAAATTCCGCGTCCATCTCGGCCGCGTCGAAAAAGCGATCGGCGCGCTGCTGGTGGTCGCCGGCGTGTTTTTCCTCACCGGCGGCGTGCAGACGGTGTCTTATTGGCTGCTGGAAAATTTCCCGGTGCTGGGGCGGCTGGGGTAGGTCGCGTCGGCGGAACGATGCACGGCAGCCCGCATTTGCAGTACCGTTGATCAACACTTTTTCGAGCCGGGAGGCGAGAATGGTAGCCAAGGCGGATGTGCGAAAATTCTTCAAGGTCTATGAGAAAATCTACAATGACGCGATCGCCGACACCGTCGATCTCAACGACGTCGCGGACATGTATTCGGCCGGTTTTGTCTCGGTGACGCCGGCAGCGGTCATGGTTGGCGAGAATGGCGAGCAGTTGAAGGCCATCATGACAAAGGGCTTTGAGGCCTATCGTGCCCTCGGCAGCAAGAGGATGACCTGCAAGGAGGTCTCTGTGACACCTGTCGACCAGGACCATTGCGTGGCTGAGGTAAACTGGGCCGGTGACTATGAACGCAAGGATGGGAGTCCCGTGACCATCGACTTTGCGGTCAACTATCTCGTCGAAAAGCGTGACGGCAAGCTGAAGGTGTTTGGCTGGATATCAGGTGACGAGCAGGCGGAATTCAGGAAACACGGCCTGTGGTAGGTGTGCTGACTGCCGAATTCCGTTTTAAGACCCGCTGATTAAGAGTCAGCTGCTCCGCCATCTCACCGAAATTTAACCGCATTGGTGAAGCAAGGCGCCACTGCTAGCATGCTTTGATTCCCAACCCTTTTCATATGGTTGTCCCTTCCATGAGCCAGAGATCCTGCCTGTCCGTCATTCTCGCCGCCGGCGAAGGCACGCGCATGAAGAGCGTGCTGCCGAAGGTGCTGCACCAGATCGCCGGCCTGCCGATGGTCGCCCATGTGGTGAAGGCAGCCGAAGCCGCCGGCGCCGGCAGCCAGGCGCTGGTGATCGGCCATGGCGCCGACGAGATGCGCAAGGCTGCGGCAAAGTTCGCGCCGAAGGCCGAGACTTTCGTGCAGGAGAAGCGCCTTGGCACCGCGCACGCCGTGCTGGCCGCACGCGATGCGATATCAAAGGGTTATGACGACGTCCTGGTGATGTTTGGCGACACGCCGCTGATCGACGCCGATGCGCTGACCGTGGCGCGGCTGAAGCTGGCCGAGGGCGCCGCCGTCGTCGTGATCGGCTTCCGCCCGCCCAGCCCGACCGGCTATGGCAGGCTGATCGAGAAGGACGGCAAATTGGTGGCCATCCGCGAGGAGAAGGACTGTTCCGAGGAGGAAAGAAAGATCGGCTTCTGCAATGCCGGCATGATGGCGGTGGCCGGCGCCCACGTGCTGACGCTGCTCGATCAGGTTGGCAATAAGAATGCCAAAGGCGAATATTATCTCACCGACATTGTCGAGATCGCCAGTGCGCGAGGCCTCGATGTCGTCGCCACCGAAGCCAGCTTCGAAAGCGCACTCGGTATCAACAACCGCGCCGAACTTGCGCAAGCCGAGGGCATATGGCAGGCGCGCCGGCGGCATGAAGCGATGCTGTCGGGCGTGACGCTGATCGCGCCGGAGACCGTGTATTTCTCGCACGACACCGAGATCGGCACTGACACGATCGTCGAGCCCAATGTCTGGTTCGGTCCGGGTGTGAAGATTGCGACGGGCGCCAAGATACATGCGTTCAGCCACATCGAAGGCGCCACCATTGCGTCCAATTGCGATGTCGGGCCATACGCGCGACTGCGGCCGGGTGCTGATCTCCGGGACAAGGCCAAGGTCGGCAATTTCTGCGAGGTCAAGCAGGCGGTTATCGAAGAGGGCGCCAAGGTCAACCATCTGACCTATATCGGCGATGCCCGCGTCGGCGCGGGAGCCAATATCGGCGCCGGCACCATCACCTGCAATTATGACGGCTATTCGAAATTCTTCACGGACATCGGCGAGGGCGCTTTTGTAGGCTCCAATTCGTCGCTGGTGGCACCTGTCACCATCGGCAAGGGCGGCTACATCGCCTCGGGCAGCGTGATCACCGAAAGCGTGCCCGACGATGCGCTGGCCTTCGGCCGTGCTCCCCAGAAGACGATCCCGGGCAAGGGCAAGGAATTGCGCGAACGCTTTGCTTCGGCCGCGGCTGCGAAGAAAAAGTAAGACCAGCCCGCAAAAAACCGAACGATTGCAGTAACCGGATTGCAAGAGCGGTCTGTCATGGTGCATCGACAAGAATGAGCGTTCCGTTACACGGGACGAAATGCAATGTGACTTTCGCGGCAGGCCGGCCATCCCTAAATAGCGCTGGTTTTCCACGGGGAATCGGGGGCTGTCTGCATGTGCGGTATCGTTGGAATCGTCGGCCACTCGCAGGTTGCGCCGCTCATCGTCGATGCGCTGAAGCGGTTGGAATATCGCGGCTATGACTCGGCCGGCGTCGCCACCATCGAGCACGGCCAGCTTGCTCGCCGCCGCGCCGAAGGCAAGCTGATCAACCTCGAGCGCCGGCTCAAGGACGAGCCGCTCGACGGTACGATCGGCATCGGTCACACACGCTGGGCGACACACGGCGTGCCCAACGAGACCAATGCGCATCCGCATTTTTCCGACGGTGTCGCCATCGTCCATAACGGCATCATCGAGAATTTCGCCGAATTGCGCGAAGAACTGATCCGCGATGGCTATTCTTTCTCCTCGCAGACCGACACCGAGGTCGTCGCCCATCTGGTGGCGCGCGAACTCGCCAGAGGGCTGAAGCCGGTCGAGGCCGCGCACCAGGCGCTGAAGCGGCTGGAAGGCGCTTTCGCGCTGGCCATCATGTTCAAGGGCGACGAGGACCTGATCGTCGGTGCGCGCAATGGTCCGCCTTTGGCTGTCGGCCATGGCGATGGCGAGATGTTTTTGGGCTCCGACGCCATCGCGCTCGCACCGTTCACCAATTCGATCACCTATCTCGAAGATGGCGACTGGGCGGTGGTGCGCCGCGACGGCGTTGCCATCTTCGACATCGACGGCACAAAGGTCGACCGCAAGCGCCAGCAGTCGCTTTCGACCAGCTTCATGGTCGACAAGGGTAACCGGCGCCATTTCATGGAGAAAGAGATCCATGAGCAGCCCGAAGTGATCTCGCATACCTTGGCGAATTATCTGGATTTTGTCGGCGGCGTCTCCAAGCCGCTCGACCTGCCTTTCGATTTCGCCAAAATCGACCGGCTGGCGATTTCGGCCTGCGGTACCGCCTATCTTGCCGGCCTGATCGGCAAATACTGGTTCGAGCGCTACGCGCGCCTGCCCGTCGACATCGATGTCGCCTCCGAATTCCGTTACCGCGAAATGCCATTGTCGAAGAACGACGCGGCGTTCTTCATTTCGCAGTCCGGTGAGACTGCCGACACGCTGGCCTCGCTGCGTTATTGCCGCAAGGCCGGCATGAAGATCGGCGCGATCGTCAATGTGCGCGAATCGACCATGGCGCGCGAATCCGATGTCGTGCTGCCGACGCTCGCCGGGCCGGAGATCGGCGTTGCCTCGACCAAGGCGTTCACCTGCCAGCTTTCGGTGCTGGCATCGCTTGCTGTGCGGGCCGGCGTGGCGCGCGGGACAATCTCGAAAGAACAAGAGAAGACCCTGGTGCGCGCGCTTTCGGAAGCGCCGCGCTATGCCAATCAGGTGCTCAAGCTTGAAGAGCAGATCGAACGGATCGCGCGTGAACTCTCACGCTACAAGGACGTGCTCTATCTCGGCCGCGACACCAACTTTCCGCTGGCCATGGAAGGCGCGCTGAAACTCAAGGAAATCTCCTATATCCACGCCGAGGGCTATGCGGCCGGCGAGCTGAAGCATGGACCGATCGCGCTGATCGACGAGAACATGCCGGTCATCGTCATTGCGCCGCACGACCACATTTTCGAAAAGACCGTTTCGAACATGCAGGAAGTGGCGGCGCGCGGCGGCAAGATCATCCTGATCACCGACAGCAAGGGTGCGGCGCTGACGAGCGTCAAGACGATGGAGACGATCATCCTGCCGGACGTGCCGGAAATCATCTCGCCGATCATCTACGCGCTGCCGATCCAGATGCTGGCCTATTTTACCGCCGTCTTCATGGGCACCGACGTCGACCAGCCGCGCAATCTGGCGAAATCGGTGACGGTGGAATAGCTCTCATCCTTTCGTCATCCTCGGGTCTGCGCCGCGTCGCTTCGCTCCTTGCTCCGCCCGTGGATGACGAAAGGAAGGATGTTTTCGGCTAATCGTGAACGTATGCTGCTTCCGTTTGGATTGCTCCGTTGGAAGTGGCGGCATAATCGGCTCTTTAAAGACTTCGCAGTTCCAAACTGGACGGCGGTTCACTAATGTCGCGTCGAAATAGCACCTCCGGTGAATCATGTCCGACGCTCCCAAGACTTCCGGCGTGACCCGGCTGAGGAACTATTTCCTCACGGGCTTCATCGTCTGCGCGCCGCTGGCGATCACCGCCTACATCGCCTGGTCATTCATCGGTTGGGTCGATTCCTGGGTGAAACCCTATATTCCGGCCCGCTACAGCCCTGACACCTATTTGTCGTTTCCTGTGCCGGGGTTCGGGCTGATCGTGGCGCTCATCCTGATCACGCTGATCGGCTTCCTGACGGCCAACATCGTCGGCCGCGCCATCGTCAATTTCGGCGAGCGCCTGCTTGGCCGCATGCCGTTGGTGCGCGGTATCTATGGCTCGCTGAAACAGATTTTCGAGACCGTGCTGTCGAACAAGGGCGACATGTTCCGCCAAGTCGGACTGGTCGAATATCCGCGCAAGGGTGTGTGGTCGCTGGTGTTCGTCGCCAGCGAGAAGGAAACCGAGATCAACCAGAAGCTCGACCAGGAAGGCGATCCGCTGATTGCCGTATTCATGCCGTGCACGCCAAACCCGACCACCGGATTCCTGATGTATGTGCCGAAGTCGGACATCGTGCTGCTCGACATGACGATTGAGGACGGCGCCAAGCTGATTGTGTCGGCCGGGCTGGTGGCGCCCGAGGTCAAGCAAATGGTTGTCGTGAATGGCGAGCCGATCGAAGGGATGCTCGCCAACCCGTCGGTTGCCGCCCTGGCTCAGCCGGCGCGCAGGAGCCGCACGGCCTCGTCGCGACCGAACAAGTAAAGCAGCAGGCGCAACGCCTCGCCACGCTGCGATTGCAGCTCCGGGTCGCGCGACAGGATCAGCCTGGCATCGTCGCGGGCGGCCTCCAGAAGGTCGGTATGCGCCTCGATGCGCGCCACCTGGAAACCCGGCGTGCCGGACTGGCGGGTGCCCAGCAATTCGCCTTCGCCGCGCAGCTTCAGGTCTTCTTCGGCGATCAGGAACCCGTCCTCGGTCTCGCGCATCACCGACAGCCGGCGTTTTGCGGTCTCGCCGAGCGGGTCCTTGTAGAGCAGCACGCAGGAGGAGGGCTTGTCGCCACGCCCGACCCGGCCGCGCAGTTGGTGCAGCTGGGCCAGGCCGAAGCGCTCGGCGTGCTCGATGACCATGACGGTGGCGTCCGGCACGTCGACGCCGACCTCAATGACGGTGGTGGCGATCAGGATGCGTGTCTCGCCCTGCTTGAAGGCACGCATCGCCTCGTCCTTCTCGGCACCCTTCATGCGGCCGTGAACGAGCCCGATACGGTCGCCGAACAATGGTTTCAGCGAGGCGAAGCGGTCCTCGGCCGACATCAGCTTGATTTCTTCGGATTCCTCGACCAGCGGACAGATCCAGTAGATCTTCTGGCCTGCGGCGACGGCGTCCACCATGCGGTCGACCAGTTCGTCGAGCCGCTCGAGCGGCAGCGTAACGGTACGGATCGGCTGGCGGCCGGCCGGTTTTTCCGTCAGTTTCGACACGTCCATGTCGCCGAAAGCGGTCAGCACCAGCGTGCGGGGGATGGGAGTGGCCGTCATCACCAGCATGTCCGGCGCGTCGCCCTTGGCGGTGATGGCAAGCCGCTGATGGACGCCGAAACGGTGCTGCTCGTCGATCACGGCGAAGACCAGGTCGTGGAACATGACCGTCTCCTGGAACAGCGCATGGGTGCCGACCACGATGTCGATCTCGCCGCTTGCCAGGCCGGCCAGCGTATCCGCGCGTTCGCGGCCCTTTTCGCGGCCGGTGAGGATGGCAATGCGCAGCCCGACCTTGGCGGCAAGCGGCGTGATGGTCGCCAGATGCTGGCGCGCCAGGATTTCGGTCGGTGCCATCAAAGCTGCTTGG
>NZ_RZTC01000321.1:0-365 GCF_004023165.1 Mesorhizobium sp. M7A.F.Ca.MR.176.00.0.0
CTCATCCGTCTCGGCGCTATCGCGCCGATCCACCTTCTCCCACAAGGGGAGAAGGGGAGCCCCCTTTCTTGCAAAACAGCCGTCCTTTGCTAGAAAGGTTTTGGCGGGTGGCATCGTGAGAGAACCTCATGTTTGCCGATATCATCAGACCGATCACCCTAGGTTTTTCGCTGCTGCGGCGGTTCTGGCCGCAACTCGTGGCACTCGTGCTGGCCGGCGTGCTGGTCGGCGATCTCCTCATGCAGCTCGCGGCGAAGGTGGCGCTGGCCAATCACTTCGCCGGGCGCGGCTGACATAGGCGCGCGCCGGCTGGACCCGCCAGCGCCCGGCATCGATGACGGCATCGGACGGCAATTGCGGCGGGG
>NZ_RZTC01000322.1:0-337 GCF_004023165.1 Mesorhizobium sp. M7A.F.Ca.MR.176.00.0.0
CAGGATATATCCTGCCGCCGCAGCGTTGGGCGAGCGGATTGGGGTATCGGACGAGGAATGGGCACTGATCGGGCCGCTGCTGCCAGCAGAGCGGGGTCGAGGGTGCCGTCCGGCGCAGGATAATCGGCGCTATTTCGAAGGCATGATGTGGATGGCCCGAACCGGGGCGCAATGGCGTCATCTGCCTGATGAATATGGCAAGTGGAACAGCGTCTTCCGCCGATACCGGCGATGGGTCGCGACGGGGGTGTTCGATGCGCTGCTCGAAACGCTCGCCGAGATGGCCTAATCGGCCCGAAGCTGATGAGGTGGAACGGCCCTTCTCAAACGGCATCAA
>NZ_RZTC01000323.1:0-336 GCF_004023165.1 Mesorhizobium sp. M7A.F.Ca.MR.176.00.0.0
TCGCAAGCGCGGGATTGCGACATCCTGCGAAGTGCCCGCGTTGCTGGAATGGAATTTGCGGAAGTAAAAAGGCCCCGGCGCTGGGTCGGCGCGCCGGGGCCTTCAGGCATGTACGAGCTACCACAATGTCCAGTTATGATCGTGCGCTATTATAAATGAACAAACCGGTGAATGATCGCTATCCGGAGGTGCAGGCGGGCGAGATGGTGGGGCGGTGAGGGACCTGTACCGCAGCAGCGACCCGAGCCATGCGCCACGCTGCAGGACCTCGATTTCGGGCCAAGCCTCGAGCCAGCAACTCGCCTTGCTTCTCGGAAATCATAAGGCTTTGTGGGG
>NZ_RZTC01000324.1:0-321 GCF_004023165.1 Mesorhizobium sp. M7A.F.Ca.MR.176.00.0.0
CAGCCGCTTTACCCTTCAAAACCATGATTCGCCTCGATCCCGCGACCGCCAGCTCCGCCGCGCCGCCGACCGTGCCCACCTGGGCGCTCGCCGCCGGCGCCGCCGGCGCCGCCAGCGACGCCGACGCCGCCTTCCAGGCCGGCGCCGCCCTGGCCGCGCTCGACACCCTTGCCCGGGCGCAGCCTGCCTGGGCCGGCGCCTGGCGGCAGCGGCTGGCGCTTCGCTGTGCCGCCGCCAGCATGCGGCTCGCCGGCCGCGCCGAGGATGCGGCCGCCCTGCGCGACGCCTGGCACCTGCGGCCGGTCGGCGTTGATCCCGGTC
>NZ_RZTC01000325.1:0-320 GCF_004023165.1 Mesorhizobium sp. M7A.F.Ca.MR.176.00.0.0
CTTCGAGGCCGCTGCCCGGCATGGCAGCTTCGCTGCGGCGGCGGACGAACTGGGCGTCAGCCATGCCGCCGTCAGCCGCCACGTGCGCAATCTGGAGATGGAACTGGGCGTGGAACTTTTCGAGCGTCATGCCCGCCATGTCGTGCTGACCGGCGAAGGCAGCCTCTTCGCCCGCACCGTCGCCCGGTCCTTCGCCGATCTGGCGCTCGGCGTCGGGCGTCTGAAACGCGGCACCGCCAAGGGAACAGTGGTTCTGGATGTGGAAACCGATCTGGCGGTCGTGTGGCTCATGCCGCGCCTGACGGCGCAGGCGCTGGACG
>NZ_RZTC01000326.1:0-318 GCF_004023165.1 Mesorhizobium sp. M7A.F.Ca.MR.176.00.0.0
GCTTTCCCGATGGCGTGGTCAACCTGATCTATGCGTCCGAAGGTGATCGCGTGGGCCGTGAACTCTGCACCAATTCCAAGATTCGAAAGATCAGCTTTACCGGTTCGAACGAGGTCGGACGGCTGCTGATGCGTCAGTGCTCTGACCAGATCAAGAAGGTCAGCCTTGAACCCGGCGGCAATGCACCTTTCATCATCTTCGATGATGCCGACATTGACGGTGCTGTTGACGGTGCGGTCCAGGCGAAGTTCCGCAATGCCGGCCAGACCTGCGTTTCCGCGAACCGCATTTACGTCCAATCGAGCGTTCACGATGAGT
>NZ_RZTC01000327.1:0-311 GCF_004023165.1 Mesorhizobium sp. M7A.F.Ca.MR.176.00.0.0
AAGCGGCAGATATTGGGAGGCTACATTCATGCGGTGCGGCTCTCAGGTCTAGTTTCCATCCAAGCCCTGATATCGGATTCAAGCCATGCGACTCGGCCGGGGGAGATGCGACGCCGCTTAGGGAACAGGCCTGCCTTCAGAGTCGCGCGGTCGCGCTCGAACTGCGTTCCACTGAAGTGCTTCAGGGTCTTTGCCGACTGGCCGGCGGCCCAGGCAAGTGCCCGCTCGCCTTCCACATCTTCAAGCCAAAGATAGAGATCGTCGTCGGGAGCATCCAGCGTTGGACGGACATCAAATGCGTTCATGTCCGG
>NZ_RZTC01000328.1:0-296 GCF_004023165.1 Mesorhizobium sp. M7A.F.Ca.MR.176.00.0.0
CGAGCAGCTCGAAATGGAAGGCTTCAGGGAACTGGTCAACGGAAGCTCGCTGACCGCCGAAGAACTCTACCAACGCGCCACCAACAATTGCTATATCCATGCCGAGGACGCGTGTCGGTTGGGGCTCGTCGCCGAAGTGCTTGGCTAGGCCGATTGGTCGGTTGTGCAAAGCCCGAACCGTTTGGCTTTGCCAACTCGGACTTGCCACCCTTCAGACTTGACAGTTTTCAGACTTGCCGAGCAAAGTTTTGCAGGAACAGCGTGGCAGCTTAGGATGAGCACCCGATGATGGGCAC
>NZ_RZTC01000329.1:0-294 GCF_004023165.1 Mesorhizobium sp. M7A.F.Ca.MR.176.00.0.0
GCGACCGGCATTGCCGGCATGAGCGATCTGCAGAAGGTCGGCCGAGTTGCCGCCAAGGCGATGGTCTATTTTCTCACCTTCTCGACGCTCGCTTTTGTTGTCGGGCTGATTGTCACGAATATCGTTCAGCCTGGCGCCGGCCTCAACATCGATCCGGCCTCGCTCGATGTCGAAGCCGTTAAGGGCTATGTGGCCACGGCTCACGAGCAGTCCGTGACCAGCTTCCTGATGAACATCATCCCGTCAACGATTGCCAGTGCCTTCGCGGAAGGCGACATCCTGCAAGTCTTGTTC
>NZ_RZTC01000330.1:0-290 GCF_004023165.1 Mesorhizobium sp. M7A.F.Ca.MR.176.00.0.0
GCGCCGGGCGAGGGCATCTGTGCCGCGACACGCTCGGCGTCGGCGTCAACCGTCCAGGCGCCTTCGGCGAGTATCTGGCGATCCCGCAGCACAATGTCGTGCCGATCCCCGACGATGTGCCCGATGAGATTGCCGCGATCTTCGATCCCTTGGGCAATGCCGTCCACACCGCATTGTCCTTCGATCTGGTCGGCGAGGACGTGCTGGTGACTGGCGCCGGGCCGATCGGCATCATGGGCGCGCTCGTCGCCCAATGCGTCGGCGCGCGCAAAGTGGTCATCACTGACATC
>NZ_RZTC01000033.1:0-23679 GCF_004023165.1 Mesorhizobium sp. M7A.F.Ca.MR.176.00.0.0
CTGCCCTACTGCCCTACTGCCCTACTGCCCTACTGCCCTACTGCCCTACTGCCCTTTGTCCGTGGTCCGCGTCTTGGCGACTTCCTCGAGCATCCATTCGCGAAAGGCGACGATGCGCGGATCGGCGGCGGTATTTTCGGGATAGACCAGGAAGTAGGCGAACTCGGGCGCCACCCGCAGGCCGAGTTCGAAAGGCTGCACCAGCCTGCCTTGGGAAAGGTCGTTCGCCACCATGGCGAAATCGGCGAGCGCAACCGCATTGCCGTCGAGCGCTGCCTGGACGGCATCCGTGGAGTTTTTGAACACGACGGTCCGGCTGTCGTCGAAATCAGTGATGCCGGCCGCCGCCATCCACATCCGCCAGTTCGGCCATGTCACGCCTTGCCGCGACCATTCGATATGGGCAAGCGTATGGTTGAAAAGATCGCGCGGTTCGCGCAGCGGCGGACCGGACGTCAAGAGGCTCGGGCTGCACACCGGAATGAGGATGTTGTCGAACAGCCGGTGGGTGCGAAGGCCTGGATATTTGCCGGCGCCAAAACGGATGCCGACATCGATGTCATCGAGTTCGAAATCCCGCACTTCATAGGCAATGTCGAATCGCAATTCGATATCGGGGTGATGCTTGCGAAAATCGTCGACGCGTCGCATCAGCCATTTTGACGCGAACTGCGCGTCGAGCGTCACCTTCAAAAGGGCGGTGCCGCGCGCCAGCTTTTGCGCCCGCGAAACGGCCCGGCCAAGCAGGTCGAGCGCGTCGGCCGAGGCGTCGAACAGCACCGTCCCCGCCTCGGTGAGCCGGATCGTGCGGCTGGTGCGTGTGAACAGCACCAGCCCGAGTTGATCCTCGATTTCCTTGATCTGATGGCTGACGGCGGCCGGCGTCAAGCCTAGCTCATCGGCCGCACGGGTGAAATTGAGGTGCCGGGCCGCTGCTTCCAGTGTCCTCAAGGCACGAGTCCCGGGTAGAAGACGAGCCATCCTATCCTCAAATAAAACTTGATGATCCAGAGAAGACTACTCGTTTCTCGCAGGGATTTCAATCTGGCATGATCCTATCATGGACACATCATCAAGCCGGATTTGATATCCGGAGACAACGGATCATAACCATGTCCATCATCGTTTTGAATTCATCGACACCCCGCCCGGCCTGGCTGGCCGAAACCCTCGACTGGCTGCGCCACGCCCGGGTCGCGATACGCCTCGCCCGCCGCGACATTACCTACCAGAACGTCGAGGATCTCTCCGATCGCCAACTGCGCGATATCGGCGGCGAGCGCCGTGACGTCGCTCGCGCAATGGACAGAGAACTTGGCCGGCTGGGCCTGCTAGACATCGGCTGGCAGAGACCGCGAAGGTCAGGGAATAGGCAGTAGGAAATAGGCAGTAGAGGAAAATTTAAGTCAGCGCCGACAGGTAGGCTACTGCCTACTGCCTACTCCCCTACTATCTCACCACCCTCACCACCGTCCGGTCCGACAGGAGCGGCAGCAGCCGCGCCATGGTTTGCGCCGTGACAGCCACACAGCCTTGCGTCGGCGTGAAGCCGGGGCGCGCCAGATGGAAGAAGATGGCGCTGCCGCGCCCGCGCCGGCGCGGCGACAGGTTCCAGTCGAGCACAAGGCAGGCGTCGTAGAGCCGGTCGTCGCGCCGCATGCGTTCGTGGCTGGCGCCATAGGGTATCTTGACCGGCCTGTTGTAGTTGCGGTCGTCGGGCACTTCGCACCAGCCCAGATCGGGCCCGATCGGCGTCATCGCCAGACGGGTCCTGCGGCCGCTGGAGAACTGATCTCCCCGGAAATACCCCGACAATATCCGCATCGCGGCCAGCGGCGTGGCGCCATCGCCTTCGCGCTTGCCGGCCGAGATGCCACCGCGCCCCAACGCACAGGCAAACACCGTTTTCCCGGCCTGCAACAGGCCCTGGCTTGGATGCCCAGGCCTCGCCCGCACGGTCAGCACACGCAGCCCTTTTCGCAAAATTGCGCCGGCTGCATTGCGATCGTGTTTTTTCTTGTATGATCGTGCCACGGAACAAATCACTGTGAACGGCTGTTGCGCCGGTCAGCTTCCGCATAAACAGGCAGCGGTCAACTGAATTTTCTTTTCAAAACAACGGATTGATCCATGACTTCACGCACCATACTGATCGTCGACGATGATGATGACCTGCGCGGCACACTGGTCGAGCAATTATCCCTTTACGAGGAATTCGACGTGCTGCAGGAATCGACTGCGGCAAAAGGTGTCGCCGCAGCGCGCGGCGGCCTCATCGATCTGCTCATCATGGACGTCGGGCTGCCCGACATGGATGGCCGCGAAGCGGTGAAGATCCTGCGCAAGGGCGGCTACAAGGCGCCCATCATCATGCTGACCGGCCACGACACCGATTCGGATACGATTCTTGGCCTCGAGGCCGGCGCCAACGACTATGTGACGAAGCCGTTCCGCTTTGCCGTGCTGCTGGCGCGCATTCGGGCGCAGCTGCGCCAGCATGAGCAGAGCGAGGACGCCACCTTCTCGGTCGGGCCTTATACTTTCAAGCCCAGCCAGAAACTGCTGCTTGACCCGCGCGGTGGCAAGGTGCGGCTGACGGAGAAGGAAGCCTCGATCATCAAATATCTTTATCGCGCCGACCAGAAGGTGGTGACGCGCGACGTGCTGCTCGAGGAAGTATGGGGCTACAATTCCGGTGTCACCACGCACACGCTGGAAACCCATGTCTACCGGCTGCGCCAGAAGATCGAGCGCGATCCTTCCAATGCGGAAATTCTTGTGACAGAAAGCGGCGGCTACAAGCTGGTTCCTTAAACATTTCATTATCCAATGAGCGGTCGGGCGGGGCCGCTTTCGGGTACGATCCAGTTGGAGGGTGGTTTGGATCGAACTCGCAGAGGAGGAGTCGGACTGTCGGTTCGGGGACATAGCTAGATGGCGCTGGATGACGACATCCGCGTCCTGTCCGCCGTGAGGCTCTTCGAGGGCTTCACGCAGGAACAATTGCGCCTGCTCGCCTTTGGCGCCGAGAACACCAGGCTGATTGCCAACCACAAGCTTTATCGCGAGGACGACGAGGCCGATTCCGCCTATATCGTCGTCAGTGGGCGCATCGTGCTCTACCGGGAGCAGGGTGGTGAACGCATCCCGATTGGCACGGCAGGCCCCGGCACAATCCTTAGCGAACTGGCGTTGATCGCCGACACCAACCGGTTGACCAGCGCCTCGGCCGAGATCGATTCGGAAGTGATGCGGCTCAGCCGCAAGATGTTCCGCCGCATCCTGGAGGAATATCCCGAGATCGCGGTCAAGCTCCACCAGCGCATCTCGGAGGAATTTCAGGCGATGATCCGCCGCATCGAGGAACTGGCGCCGCGCTTCTCCGGCTGAAGGCTGCCCGCCTGCGAAGCTGTTGTTTCGCGGCCAAAGGCGGAAGCGCGGCAGCGCTTTTCAACGACATTGGCCGCGATGAACTGATCGTGGCGCACTGCGGCCGGAGCGGCAATCGCCAATGGCTCGTTCATCCGGACGCCCGGATCCAGGGGCAAGGGTCCGTTGACAGGCCCGAGGTGAAATCCTAAAGCACCCCGAAGGCGGCCGGCACAGCAGGCGCCATCACCACCAGGCTCCTGGGGGGAGCGAGCCATGCCGTCAGGGCGGTACGAGACGATTATCTTGTATTCCCGCAATGACGCGTTCGGCGACGGATTGATCCGGATTCCGGCTTTGCGCGCCGCCAGAACGGCATTCCCCGATAGTTTCATCGTCTACGGAACCACCCGGTCGTCGTCCCTTGAACATAGCCTCAATCGCCATGCCGGCCATTTGGTCGATGCGATCAATGTGCGCACGCCGCTGGCGCGCCTGGTCGCCGATCACCGCAAGGGCAAGGGGCGATTGGCCGTTGTCGATTTCCGCATCTCGGCGCGTTGGCTGCTTCAAGCCTCGGCATCACTGCTCGGCCGCGGCATCGCCTATGAGGCAAACTTTCCGGCTTTCGCCCTTTCCTGGCGCCCGGGCCAAAGGCCTGAAGCACGACCCGGGCACAATGCCTGGCGCTACCACCGCCTCATCGAACGCCTTGCCGGCAAGCGGCTGCCTTTCGATCATCGGCTAGAGCCGGGCCCGGCCGCGCGAGCGGCGGCCAGGAGCCTTGCGGACGGCAAGCATGCTCCGTTGATCATTATCGCGGCGCACGGCAGCGCCAGCAAGCGCATGTCGGCGGATCAGGTTGCAGCGATCGCCGACAGCCTGATCGCCGACGGGGCGAACCTTCTCTATGTGAAAACCCCAGGCGATGGTCCCGATATGGCTGAACTGGCTCAGCGCGTGCCGAAGCTGCGGCTTGTCGATTCCGCCGCGATCGAAGGTGTCGATATCGGTGACATCTTGCTGGCGCTCGGCGAGTTTGCCGATCTTTACATCGGCGCCGAAGGCGGTACCGCACATCTCATGGCAACCGTGATGACGCCGATGGTTATCCTCAGTGGCGGCGCCAACATGGCCCGTTGGAGGCCGCTTTCGAACTGCGTGGACGTGATCGAATCCCGCCATGCCAGTCCGACCGGTCTGGTCGCCAATGTGCCTGCGCCGACAATCATCGAAGCGGCGCAACGCATGCTGGCGACGCGCCGCCGCGACCATCCCCATCTGCCGGATCTCGCAAACTGTCAGCCCAGCAATTTCGCGACAACGACATGCATGAAGACTTGAAGCGCGCCGTTTGAACTTGAATTCATTTGGTCGCGCTTCGAAGCGCGTTGAGATTGAGGTCGGCCATTTGCAGGCCAGCCTCACCTGAACATCGACGCCATGGTACAATGGGTTCGGTGGGGCGAAGCGCTGCAACCCTGGTGACCACCGGCACATGCAGGCGGAGTCTCGGCGGCAGATCTGGCGGCTGTCGCATTTTGGTTCCAATGGAGTTCCTCTCAGTCCTCAATGAGAATAGCAAATGCCAGAGAACAACGCGCTGAACACCAAGCATGGCGGCGAATGGACGATAGCCTGGCGCTTGGTCATACTGGCGGCGACGGCGATTAACGTCGCGATGCTCTTAGCCGCTCTGTTCGTTGCGCAGATTCGTGGTCTGGACGCTTGGATCTTTTATCGAGATCCATCTGCGGTCGCCGAAGTCGGCTTCTATACAGGGTGGATTTCGTCCCTGGGTGCTTCACTGTGGATCGGCTCCGGCGCGGTGACCCTGTTTGCTGGCCTGCTCACGCATCGATGGGATTGCACGTTTCTCGGCGGCCTTACCCTGTTCCTGGGGCTCGATGACCTGTTGTTGATCCATGAGGACGTGCTCCCCATTGTTGCGATACCAGAGATCGTTGCGATGATTGTCTACGCCGCCACCGGGTTGTTCTGGTTCTTTCGGCTGCGACGGAAGACATTCGACGGCACGATCGTCTTTGTGGCCGCAGGCTTCCTGCTCGCGCTGTCGGCATCCATCGACCAGATCGGGGATCTGTTTCCCACCCCTGGTTCTGCGGCAGCCATCGCCGAAGACGTCGTCAAAGAGCTTGGCATCTTCCTTTGGGCGGCAGGTGCCGTTGGGTACGCGGCGATGGTGACACGATTGGGCCGTCCGTGGGTGGATCCAGCCGACTCCACCTCTGCCGACTGACTGCCGCACGCGGGCATTTTCGACCAGACTTGAGCAATTCTAGGAAAAGTGTGAAGCGGTTTTCCGTCTAGAATTGGGTCTACAAAGAGTTAGAGCAGCTCGCCGTTTCCATGAAACGGTGAAATGCTCTAGTCCAGATCGAACCGCGCGATGACAGGCACATGGTCCGACGGGCGCTCCCAGCCGCGCGCCGGACGCAGGATCTCGTAGCCGGAAAAGCTGGGCACCAGATTTGGCGACGACCAGACGTGGTCGAGACGGCGGCCGCGATTGGACAGCTCCCAATCCTGCGCGCGATAGCTCCACCAGGTGTAGAGCTTCTGCTCATGCGGCACGTTGAGCCGCATCAGGTCGACCCAGTCGCCGGCGCGGCGCATCGCCTCGAAATTTTCCGTCTCGATCGGCGTGTGGCTGACCACGTTGAGCAATTGCTTGTGCGACCAGACGTCATGTTCGAGCGGGGCGATGTTGAGGTCGCCGACCAGCACCGAGCCGGACACCTCGTCATGTTCTGCCCGGATGGCATTCATCTCGGCGACGAAGTCGAGCTTGTGCTTGAACTTCCTGTTGATGACAGGATCCGGTTCGTCGCCGCCCGCCGGAACGTAGAAATTGTGGAGCAGGATCGCCTTGCCGCCGGCCCGCACCGTCACCGAGAGGTGCCGGCTGTCCTCTATCTCGCAAAAGCGTCGCTTTTCGACCACCTCGATCGGCCGCCGCGCCACGGTTGCGACGCCGTGGTAGCCCTTCTGGCCATGGAAGGCGATGTGCTCGTAGCCGAGCTTGCGGAAAGCCTTTTCGGGGAACAGTTCGTCGGGAACTTTGGTTTCCTGCAGGCACAGCACGTCGGGCGCATGCTCGACGAGCAGGCGCTCGACGATCGGCATGCGCAGGCGAACGGAGTTGATGTTCCAGGTGGCGATAGAGAAGGGCATTGGCAATCCAGGACAGCGTGCGACCGACCAGAACCGATGGGCCCCGGCGGGGAAGACGCCTTTCGACGGAGTCAGTCCGGGAAACTGCCAGCCGCAAGTCGCAAAGACAAGCCGGGCCACGCCCGCTGAGGCGTGACCCGGCGCTTTCCACAGCTATTGGTGCGATTGGCCTAGCGCGCCTTGTTGGTGTTGAGTTCGCGGTTCGCCGTGTAGTCGATGGCGAAAGTATCCGGCGCGAAGCTGACGCCTTCCTTGGTGTTGAAGATCATCACCGTCGTGTCCTTGCCCTGCGCGTCGGTGATCGTCCACTGCCGCAAGTCGAAGGTTTTCGGATCGAACATCATGGTGATCTTCGAATTGCCGAACACCGATTTGTCGGCGAGCTGGATGGTGGTGAGGTCATCCTCCTGCTTGACGCTTTTGACGCGGTCGCCGGAGAGATCGATCCTGTTGTCGAGCAGCAGCTTCAAGGGTGTCTTCGACAGCGGATAGAGATCGGACGTGTTGAGCCTCTTGTTCAGGATGACCACCGACTGGCCGTCTGAAATCACCCGGAAGTTTGAAGAGCCGTCGTAGTTGAAGCGGATCTTGCCTGGTCGTTCGAGGAAGAACTTGCCGCCGGTCTGCTCGCCCTTGGGGCCGAACTGCACGAATTCGCCGCTCATCGATTTGACCGAGGAAAAGTGGTCGGCGATCTTCTGCGCAGCGGTCGGCACAGCCGCCTGCGCCGAAGCCAGCACCTGGAAGCCGGGCACCGCGTTGAAGGCTGCCGCCCCCGCAAACGCCAGGCCGAGGCCCAGCAACTGACGCCGGGATGGAGCAAATGTGCTGAGCGCTGAAAGATCGTTTTTCATGTCGGTCACTCTCATCTGATTCCTGAGTTGTTCTGTGCTTGGACCCCCAGTTAGGCTGAAATTTGGCGGGTCAGAGGTCCCTTGGTCGCTTCAACGCCTTGAAAGGTTCAAGGTTGCCGGACCGGGATGTCACAAGGGTCGGCCTTTCTGGTCAGAACTTGTCCTCTTCGGTCGGCACCAGGATCTCGCGCTTGCCGGCATGGTTGGCCGGGCCGACGATACCTTCCTTTTCCATCTTCTCGATGATCGAGGCGGCGCGGTTATAGCCGATGCCCAGCCGGCGCTGGATATAGCTGGTCGAGGCCTTGCCATCGCGCAGCACCACGGAGACCGCCTGATCGTAGGGATCGTCGGAATCCTCGAAATTGCTGTTGCCGCCACCGGACCCACCCTTGCCCGACGGCTCGTCGTCGTCCTCGCCATCATCCTCGGTGATGGCGTCGAGATATTCCGGCACGCCCTGCAGCTTCAGATGCGCGACGATCTTCTCGACCTCTTCATCGGCGACGAACGGGCCGTGCACGCGCTGGATGCGGCCGCCGCCGGCCATGTAGAGCATGTCGCCCATGCCGAGCAGCTGCTCGGCGCCCTGCTCGCCCAGAATGGTGCGGCTGTCGATCTTCGACGTCACCTGGAAGGAGATGCGGGTCGGGAAATTGGCTTTGATGGTGCCGGTGATGACGTCGACCGACGGCCGCTGCGTTGCCATGATGACATGGATGCCGGCGGCGCGCGCCATCTGCGCCAGGCGCTGCACGGCACCTTCGATGTCCTTGCCGGCGACCATCATCAGGTCGGCCATCTCGTCGATGATGACGACGATATAGGGCATCGGCTCGAGATCGAGGTTCTCGGTCTCGTAGATCGCCTCGCCGGTCTGGCGGTCGAAGCCGGTCTGCACGGTGCGCGAGATCTTCTCGCCCTTCTTGTCCGCCTGGCTGACGCGGGCGTTGAAGCCGTCGATGTTGCGCACGCCGACCTTGGACATCTTGCGGTAGCGGTCCTCCATCTCGCGCACGGTCCATTTCAGCGCCACCACGGCCTTCTTCGGATCGGTGACGACGGGCGTGAGCAGATGCGGGATGCCGTCATAGACCGAAAGTTCCAGCATTTTCGGATCGATCATGATCAGCCGACATTCTTCCGGCTTCAGCCGGTAGAGCAGCGACAGGATCATGGTGTTGATGGCGACCGACTTGCCCGAGCCGGTGGTGCCGGCGACCAGCACGTGCGGCATCTTGGCGATGTCGACGATGACCGCCTCGCCATTGATGGTCTTGCCCAGCGCCAGCGCCAGCTTGGCCTTCGTCGTCTCGAAGTCACGGCTGGCCAGAATCTCTCTGAGATAGACGGTTTCGCGCTTGGCGTTCGGCAGTTCGATGCCGATGGCGTTGCGGCCGGGCACCACGGCGACGCGGCAGGCGATGGCGCTCATCGAGCGCGCAATGTCGTCGGACAGGCCGATGACGCGTGACGATTTGATGCCGGGCGCCGGTTCGAGCTCATAGAGTGTGACCACCGGACCGGGACGGACGGCGATGATCTCGCCCTTGACGCCGAAGTCCTCCAGCACGCCTTCGAGCAGGCGGGCGTTCTGTTCCAGCGCGTCCTTGGACAGGCTGGCGTCGCGCACCACGTTCTTCGGCTCGGAGAGGAAGTGGAGCGACGGCATTTCGAATTTTTCCGAGCCGATCAGCGATGTCTGCGCCTCGCGCTGGACGCGGGCGCCGGGCACGGGGCGCGCCGCCGGCGCCTCGACGCGGGTGGCTGCGTCGGAGCGGAACGGCTGCACCCTGGCGGTCGGCGCGCCGCGGCGTTGCACGACAGGTTCATCGTCGAAATCGGCATCCTCGCCCGCATTGTCGAAGCGGTCGTCGAAGATGTCGGCATCGTCGGGGTCGAGCGAGGCGCTGCGGTCATTGACCATGGCGGCGAAGAATTCGGGCTCGACGCGGGCGCGGCCATCCTGGCTCATCCGCTGCTCGGCAAACTCCGCCGATTCGACCCGTTCGGCGGCGCGCCGCCAAGCTGTGGAGCGCTGCTCCATCTCCGGCTCGTACTCGTCCCGCTCCTGCCTGCGGCGCAAGGCACGGCGGTGCATCCACGCGCGCAGCGACAGCCACCAATGGGTGATGGCGCCGAGCGCCAGGATACCCTCGTCGCCTTCGTCCTCGTCATTGTCGAACAAAAGGTCGTCCTCGCGCGGATCGGCGGCGGGCTCGTCCTCCATCACGGCGAAGCCGTTCTTGCGACCGATCAGCGCCGAACCATGGGCAAAGAGCCACAGCGCGGGTGCGGCCAGCAGGATGGCGATGATGCTGGCGATCAGCCCGGTCGGATAGCCGCCGATGACGACGCCGGGGATCTTCAGCACCATGTCGCCAAACACACCGCCGAGGCCGGTGGGCAGCGGCCAGGTCTTGGGCGGCACAACGCAGCCGACCATCGCAGCGGCCAGCAGCGCGAAGCCGAACCAGGACAGCCCGCGCTTGGGCAGCCTGTCGACGCCGCGCGCGGAAAACAGCAGGAAGCCCCAGATGACCGTCGGAACCAGGGCCGCGACGGCGGCGAGGCCGAAGAACTGCATGGCCAGGTCGGAGAACACGGCACCCGCATAGCCCATGGCATTGGTGACGGTGTTGTTCGTCGCGTGGGAAAAACTCGGATCGGCGACATTCCAGGTGGCAAGGCTGGCAACGCCAAAGGCGGCCAGCGCGAACAGGCCGACGCCGACCAGCCGCCCGACCTGACGCCGCGCGAACGCCTGGATGCCGTGCCCCGTATCGGCCAGCGCAAGCGGTGCTGAAGCCCCTGAACGCATGCTCTTCCCCGTCTGTCATGGACTTGCCGGGTGCGTGGCGCATTCCGGCAGATTCGGGCCTCAGACTATCGGTGGGAAGGTTAAGGGCGCATTAACTATAAGAGGTTGAGACGCTCAAACCTCGTTACCACTGGTTGAGCCGCTTGCTGCTCGAAGAATGGCGCCGAGTGTGGGCGAAGGGGGGTCGCCAATTTGGGTAGAGGCATGCAACCCGTCTTCCTTCGCGTGGCGGCACTGGCCTGGGCAGGGCTCAGTTTGCTGCTCGCTTTGCACTGGTTCGTCGAACTCGGCATGGTGGGCTTCCCGGACGGCTATGTGACGACCTTCGCCAGAGCGACCGGTCCGCTGCTGCACATCCTCGCCACAGCCTGCCTCGGACAAGGCCTGTATTTTCTGTTCAGAGGTCTTTTCGGCAAGGGATTTGCAGTGCGAGGCCTCGGCCTGCGGGTTTTGATCGCCGCGGTCCTGACAGTGGCGCCTGTGCTGATCGTCAGGAATTGCCCGCATTCCCGGACATGCAGCAGCGCGTATGAAGCGCTGACGAACACCATGATGGACGACGGCGCCGGCGGATAGAGCTGCCGCCTGCCGAAACAATGGCGGACTGCCGGGCCCGCCATTGGTCGTCTGGAACAAAGATCGGGCCTCGGCCCGACCGGACAAATCAGTTGGCGCCGCCGAGCGCCTGCACATTGGCGCAGAATTCCGCATACGGCTTGCTCATCGCCGCATCCTGGCATTCCTTCTTCATCGCTTCCTGCTTTTCCATCGGCATGGCCATGAAAGCGGTCTTGAAATCCGCCATCGGCTTCATGGTCTTCATGCCGGAATCCGTGAAGAACGGCGCCATGTTGTCGGGCTCATCCAGAGCGCCGGCAAATGCAAAGCCGCTGACCATGGAAAGAGCGAGCGCTCCAAGGCAGATATTCTTGAGGTTCATGAAATGGTTTCCTTCCCTGTTGTTTGGCACGAGCGTCAGAACGACGATCGTCCCCCCAGTTCGGAACCAGAGCGGTCGTTGTTTCCTCAAAAAGCTTGATCACACGAACGTGATTGCGCCAAGGCGGGCATTGCCGGAATGACTTGCCAAAAAAAGAGGCCCGGATGCGATCCGGGCCTCAATGCGTGAACTCCTTTCGGGAGCATCACGACGGGATAGGAATTGCGGGGCGGCCAATGCCGTCCCGCACGGGCTTACGAGTGGTAGGCCGCTTCGCCATGCGAGGTGAGGTCGAGGCCTTCGCGCTCTGCGTCGGCTGTCGGACGCAGGCCGATGATCAGGTCGACGATCTTGTAGAGGATGGCGCTGCCGATGCCCGACCACAGCAGGGTCACCAGGACACCCTTGGCTTGCGCCAGGAGCTGGGTGGCCGTGCCGGCATAGCCGGCAGCAAAGTCGGCCGTCGAATAGTCGACAATGCCGGCGCCACCGAGGGCAGGATTGACCAGGATGCCTGTGCCGAGCGCGCCGATGATGCCGCCGATGCAGTGGACGCCGAAGACATCAAGGCTGTCGTCGTAGTCGAACGTGTTCTTCACCACCGAGACGAAGAAGTAGCAGACGAAGGTGGCGACGATGCCGAGCACGATGGCGCCCATCGGGCCGGCAAAGCCGGCAGCGGGCGTGACGGCGACGAGGCCGGTCACCGCACCCGAAACAGCACCAAGCATGGAGGCTTTGCCGCGCAGCAGCGATTCAAGCACGATCCAGGTGACCGCCGCCGCCGCCGTGGCGACGAAGGTATTGATCATGGCCAGCACCGCATAGGCGTTCGCTTCAAGATTCGAACCGGCGTTGAAGCCAAACCAGCCGACCCACAGCAGCGAAGCACCGACCATGGTCAGCGTCATCGAGTGCGGCGCCATGAGATCCTTCTTGTAGCCGCTGCGCTTGCCGATCATGAGCGCGCCGACGAGGCCGGCAATGCCCGCATTGATGTGAACGACCGTGCCGCCGGCGAAGTCGATGGCGCCGAAGCTGAAGATGAGGCCCGTCGGATCGCTATAAGCGCTCGGGCCGCCCCAGAACCAGACCATATGAGCGATCGGGAAGTAGATGAAAGTGACCCACAGGATGACGAAAAGGATCAAAGCGGAGAATTTGACGCGTTCGGCGAAGGCGCCGACGATCAGAGCCGGCGTGATGCAGGCGAAGGTCATCTGGAAGACGACGAACACCAGTTCAGGAATGGCGACACCCTTGGTAAAGGTTTCCGACAGGGTCGTCACATCGACGCCGGAGAGAAACATCTTGGAAAGGCCGCCGACGAAGGCGTTGCCCGGGGTGAAGGCGAGGCTGTAGCCGTAGAAAACCCAGATGATCATGACCACGCTGGTGATGGTGAAGACCTGCATCAGCACTGACAGCATGTTCTTGCTGCGAACCAGGCCGCCGTAGAAAAGCGCAAGACCGGGAACCGTCATCAACAGCACCAGAACGGTGGAAACCATCATCCACGTGGTGTCGCCCTTGTCGACGGTGAAAGCTGGCGCTGCTGCGGCCGCGGCGGGAGCCGCTTCCTGCGCGAATGCGGCGACCGTGCCCAATGCTCCGAGCGCGAACGAGCCGAGCAGCGCGGAGCGCGCCGCTGACTTCAAGGTGGAAGGAATATTCATTGAACTCTCCATTGGAATACGTGATCGCCGCTCAGAGCGCGTCGGTGTCTGTTTCGCCGGTGCGGATGCGCACCGCCTGATCGATGCCGAAAACGAAGATCTTGCCGTCGCCGATCTGGCCGGTCTTGGCGGCGGCGGAGATGGCCTCGACAGCCTTGTCCACCATGTCGGAACTGACGGCGACTTCGATCTTGATCTTCGGCAGGAAGCTGACCGCGTATTCCGCCCCGCGATAGATCTCCGTATGCCCTTTCTGACGCCCGTAGCCTTTGACTTCGGTGACGGTCAGGCCCTGGATGCCGACGGCGGTAAGCGCTTCGCGTACCTCGTCGAGCTTGAACGGCTTGATGATTGCCATCACAATTTTCATAAGGTTTCACCCTTCGCTGTTGCGGTCCCCCGCGTTTGCACACCTTCACCGATCCTAAAAAGCCGGAGAGTGCCCACGAGGATTCAAGCTCCGTGCCAAGTGCCGAAGCAGGGTGTTAACCCGTTGTAAACAAAGAGATTAGAGAGCACACCGACGCAACCTGCCCACAGCTGCAGCGATGCATCTGCCTAAAACTTAGGCAATTTTTGAAAAATGCCTACTCTGCAGGCGATCGCTTGAGCCGGATCAGCCCTTCCTGCGCAACCGAGGCGATCAGCGTGCCGTCGCGGGCAAACAGCGACCCGCGTGTAAAGCCGCGCGACCCCTGTGTCGACGGGCTGTCCTGCGTGTAGAGCATCCAGTCGTCGAGCGCATGGCTGCGATGGAACCACATGGCGTGGTCAATGCTCGCCGCCTGGATATCGCGATCGAAAATGGCGCGGCCATGCGCAAAGGTCGATGTGTCGAGCAGCGTCATGTCGGAAAGATAGGCGAGCACCGCCGCCTGGATGGCGCGGTCCGCCGGCACCGGACCTGTGGTGCGGATCCAGATATTCTGCTTCGGCTCCAGCTTTTCGCGGCTGGTGTAATGCTTCAGCATCACCGGCTTCATCTCGATCGGCCGGTCGCGCTCCCAGTAGCGTTTGATGCCATCGGGCACCGCCTCGGCGAATTTGCCCAGCAATTCGCGTTGCGACAGCAATGTGTCCGGCCCCGGAACGTCCTGCGGCATCGGCACCTGGTGCTCGAGACCGACCTCGTCCTGCTGGAACGAGGCTTCGAGCGAAAAGATCGCCTGGCCGTGCTGGACCGCCACCACGCGCCGCGTGGTGAAGGAGCCGCCGTCGCGAATACGGTCGACCTCGTAGACGATCGGCACCTTGGTGTCGCCGGGCCGCATGAAATAGCCGTGCAGCGAATGCACGTGCCGATCGGGATCCACTGTCCGCTGCGCCGCCACCAGCGCCTGGGCGATGGTCTGGCCGCCGAACACGCGCTGCCAGTCGAGCAAGGGGCTGCGACCACGATACAGATTGTGTTCCAGCTTCTCGAGGTCGAGAATGCCGAGAAGCTCGTCCATGGCTGCCGTCATATTTCGCGCCCTCGCCGCAGAAGTGTTTTGGCGGTTTCCGACAGGACGGACAGGCAGTCAAGGGTGCAGGACCCGGCCGGCGCGCAGGAGCGAAGATGATGGAACGCAAGGCGGACACGAAAACCGGGCCAAACGCGAAAACAGTATCTGGGCTCGATGTCCTGGTCGCCGGCGCCGGCTACGTCGGCCTGGCCGCCGCCGTGTCGCTGAAGCAGGCGCGACCGGGTCTCGCCATCGCTCTCGTCGATGCCGCACCTGCTGGCGCCTGGCAAAGGGATGGCCGCGCCTCGGCCATCGCCGCCGCCGCCTGCCGCATGCTCGACCAGCTCGGCGTGTGGGCCGAGATCGTGCCCCAGGCGCAGGCGATCACCGAGATGATCATCACCGATTCGCGCACCGCCGATCCGGTGCGTCCGGTCTTTCTGGCCTTCGACGGCGAAGTGGCGCCGGGCGAGCCCTTTGCGCATATGGTCGCCAACAGGGTGCTGAACGGCGCCTTGCGGGCCAGCGCCGAAAAGCTCGGCATCGACATCATCGAAGGCGTCGCCGTGCAGGGGTTCGAGACCAACGGCGCCGGCATCACAGTGCATCTCGCCGACGGCGCGACCCTGAAGGCCCGCCTGCTGGTCGCCGCCGACGGCGTCAACTCGAAGCTGCGCGACATGGCCGGCATCAAGACGGTGAAGTGGGAATATGGCCAGTCGGGCATCGTCTGCACCGTGGCGCATGAACGCCCGCATAATGGTCGCGCCGAAGAGCATTTCCTGCCGGCCGGCCCCTTCGCCACATTGCCGCTCAAGCCCGGCGAGGACGGCACCAACCGCTCGTCGATCGTCTGGGTCGAGCGTACGCCCGACGCCGAGAAGCTGGTGGCCGGTGACGATCTCCTCTTCGAACACGAACTCGAGCAGCGCTTTGGCCTGAAGCTTGGCGAGATCCGCGTTGCCGACAAGCCGCGCGCCTGGCCGCTCGGCCTGACCATTGCGCGCGCCTTCGTCGCACCCCGCATCGCGCTCGCCGGCGATGCCGCCCACGGCATCCACCCGATCGCCGGCCAGGGACTCAATCTCGGCTTCAAGGATGTCGCGGCCCTTGCCGAGGTGATCGTCGAGGCCGACCGGCTCGGCCGGGACATCGGCGCGCTCGACGTGCTCGAGCGCTACCAGCAGTGGCGCCGCTTCGACACGGTGCAGATGGGTGTCACCACGGACGCGCTGAACCGGCTGTTTTCCAACGATATCGGCCCGCTGCGCACCGTCCGCGACATCGGCCTCGGTCTCGTCGAACGCATGCCGCGCCTGAAGGATTTTTTTATCCGGCAGGCGTCGGGACTGTCCGCCAGCACGCCGCGACTGTTGAAGGGCGAGGCGATCTGACCCGCCGCCATGGCAGGGGTGTGTTGAGATTCAGGTCAGGCCGAGCCGAAAATGGCGGATTCCGAGAACCGGAGCGGAGCGTACATTTGGGTACGTGAGCTCAGTTCTACCGCGACGCGGTAGAACGGGGAAGCGCAGGAAGCTGCCATTTGCAGGCCGGGCTCACCTGAATATCAGCACACCCTAGTTGACCTCAAAACCCAGCTTTTGCCGCAGCCGCAATATCCTCTGGTCGGATATTTCGAGGCGTTTCTCGCCGCCCTGGGCGGCGCGGTTGACCATCTGCAGCAGATCGTTTCGCTCGGCGACATCGAGACGTTCGCGCAGGAACGGCGCCAGCTTGTCGATGACAACGGTGGCGTCGTCGACTTGCGCCGCCGCCCATTTGGCATAGATCACCGCCTCGTCGGTCTTCTTCTTGTCGGCGATCTCGGAAATCACCGCGCGGATGACGGCCTCGCGCTGCGGCAGGATGGGCCCATCCTCGGAGACGATTGACGTGATCAGCGTAGCCGCCGCTACGACCGGATCATCGATCGCCGTCAGCGGCGACAGCGCCGCCTGCTTGCGCAGCTTCTTGCGGCGCACGGAGCCCTGAACCCGGCCGATGACATCGGCAACGTCACGCGCGGCCTCGTTCATGGCCTTCATCCGGTACCACCAGAACGCCGCCGCGCCCATCACGCCAAGGATAGCAATCAGGAAAGGCATGTCGAAATCCCCAAGAACCCCGGCGACGATAGGAGAACTCTCGCCTTGCTTCAACACGCAAAAGTTGCGCACGAAATGAACCAGGACGATCGTTCAGTCGAATGTCTTGGTTTCCGAGTGGCCGTAGCACATGGCGGGGGCTATGACCCCGGCACATCGTAGATCGCCCGCACCTCGATGGTGCCGATTTCGGCCAGCGGGATTTCGCCGGCGATCTCCAGCGCCTGGTCGAGATTGTCGGCCTCGATCATGACGAAGCCGAGCAACTGCTCCTTGGTTTCGGCAAACGGGCCGTCGGTGATCAGCCGCTTGCCCTGGCGTCGCCGCACCGTCTTCGACGTCTTCACCGATTGCAGCGCCTGTGCGACGATCAGCATCCCACGCTGATCCAATGACCGGTCGTGGGCCATCGAATCGGCATCGAGCTTGGCCAGACGCTCCGGCGTCATGGCGTGGAGATCGTTTTCTTCGCCATAGACCAGACAGACATATTTCATTTCCAGCTCCCTTGCTGTGACGAACCATAGGCGATCACGGTATCGGTTGAGTCCTTGCCGGCAGCAACATGGTCGAGAAGGCTGACCGCAATGCCGATGATGGCAATTGCCGCAAGCAGCCGGCCGAAGCCGGAGGGCGGCACATGCAGCAGGTCGCTTTCTTGTAGATCAGCCCTTCGGCCGGTGCTTGTCCAATGGGCAGAAAACAGATTGTTCATCCGAGCCTCCATCCGCCACGAGAATCCGTGGTCACCCGCAGGACGGTCGGGGCCGATGCAAGTCGACATTTTTGCACGCACATTTTTTCAAAAAAGATTCGGTGCGGCTCGCCGGTGCTGCATGCGCGCGCAAAACAGCGCGGTGGCCTTCCCTCGCGCCCGCGCTATAGTTGGGAGGAACGCCGCCTGGCCGGCGCCACCGCTGTAACAAGGAGGAATTCATGGACCGCACCGCAAACGCCGTCTGGAAAGGCAATCTGAAAGAGGGCACGGGCACGCTCGACACCCAGAGCGGAACCTTGAAGGGCACGCCCTATTCGTTCAAGGCGCGCTTCGAGGACGAGAGCGGCAAATCCGGCACCAATCCGGAAGAACTGATCGCCGCGGCGCACGCAGGCTGCTTTGCCATGCAGTTCTCGCATTTCCTGGCCGAGAACGGCACGCCTGCCACCGAACTCGACGCCAAGGCCGTGGTGACGCTGGTTCCAGGCACCGGGATCACCGGGAGCGCACTCACCGTGGTCGGCAAGGTGCCCGGCATCGATGCGGCGAAATTCACCGAGCTGGCCGAGAAGGCCAAGGCCGGATGCCCGGTCTCGAAGGCGCTCGGCGCCATAAACGTATCGCTTGATGCCCGGCTCGGCTGAAAGCGCTGCATCCATGTAAAGACCCGGCGCGAACGCCCAGGCGCGCGCCGGCCTATGCTCCCAGCGCGTCCAGGCGAGCGCGCAGTGCCGCGTCTTCCTGCTCCAACGCCTCCAACCGCGCCTCCAGGTCGGAAGCAGGCAGGACCGATGCACTTCGCTGCACCGAAAGGGCGGCAACGTCCACCGGGCCGCTGAGGAGATGAACGTAGCGGTCCTCGCGCTGGCCTGGTCCGCGCGGGATTTCCTGGATGAGTGGCGGTCGACGGCCGATCAGCATGTCGAGTTCGGCGCGCAGATCTTCGATCGACGAAAACCGTGCCATGCGCTCGCCGCGCGCCAGCAGTTCATGGGCCGTCTGCGGCCCGCGCAGCAACAGCAGGCCGATCAAAGCGGTCTGCGGCGTGGTCAGCGAGAAGCGCTGCGCCATCTGGTGCTCGTAGCGCTCGACGCGCGAGCCGAACATCTGCCGCACCAGTCCCTTTTGTTCGAGCAGCTTCAGCCCCCGGTGCACCTCGGTCTGCTCCAGCGCCATCACCGGCTCGCGCGCCGTCTTCTGGTTGGCAGCGGCCAGTGCTGCGTTGAGCGTCAGCGGATAGACATCCGGCGTCAGCTCCTTCTTCTCGATCAGGCAGCCGAGGATGCGGGCTTCGCTGGGAGAGAGGATGGGAAGATCGTCGCTCATTGGACTAAAATCCTTTCTGAGGCCGGCGGGACAGCGCCCCCCCTCTGTCCTGCGGGACAGCGCCCCCACGTGGGGGGAGATCGACAGCTTCGCCGAGCGCGCATCATCCTTCAACCTTTGAGATTGGCTAAAGCCGCGATGACAGCCAATCTCCCTCCACGTGGGGGAGATGTCCGGCAGGACAGAGGGGGGCCGCTACGGATCGCTACATCCGAGGTTTGCAGCAAATCCGCTCCGCCTAGACCCGTCTCTCCACCATCATCTTCTTGATCTCGGCGATCGCCTTGGCCGGGTTGAGGCCTTTCGGGCAGGTCTGCGCGCAGTTCATGATGGTGTGGCAGCGATAGAGCCGGAACGGGTCTTCGAGGTTGTCGAGCCGCTCACCGGTGGCCTCGTCGCGGCTATCGATCAGCCAGCGATAGGCCTGCAGAAGCGTTGCCGGGCCGAGATAGCGGTCGTCGTTCCACCAGTAGCTCGGGCACGAGGTCGAGCAGCAGGCGCACAATATGCATTCGTAGAGCCCGTCGAGTTTCTCGCGGTCCTCGTGGCTCTGCAGCCACTCCTTGGCCGGTTCCGGCGACACCGTCTTCAGCCAAGGCTGGATCGAGGCATGCTGGGCATAGAAATTGGTGAGGTCGGGCACAAGATCCTTGACCACCTGCATATGCGGCAGCGGGTAGACTTTTACCGCGCCGGAAATGTCGTCGCAGCCCTTGGTGCAGGCGAGCGTGTTGGAACCGTCGATGTTCATGGCGCAGGAGCCGCAAATGCCTTCGCGGCAGGAACGCCGCAAGGTCAGCGTCGGGTCGATCTTGTTCTTGATCCACAGCAGCGCGTCGAGCACCATCGGGCCGCAATCGTCCATGTCGACGAAATAGGTGTCGATGCGCGGGTTCTCGTCATCGTCCGGCGACCAGCGATAGATGCGGTATTCCCGCAGATTGGTGGCGCCCTCCGGCTTTGGCCAGGTCTTCCCCGGCTTGATCTGCGAATTCTTGGGGAGCGTGAGTTCAACCATGTTCGATCCTCAATACACCCGGGCCTTGGGCGCGATCTTGGCGAGGCTGATGCCGCCGTCCTTTTCAGCCAGCTGCGGCTCGGTGTGCACCGGCCGGTAGGAGAGCGTCACCTTGCCGTCTTCGCTGAGCCTGGCCAGCGTGTGCTTGCGCCAGACAGCGTCGTCGCGCGCCGAAAAGTCCTCGCGTGCGTGTGCGCCACGGCTCTCCTTGCGCGCCTCGGCGCTGTAGACCGTGGTGATGGCATTGGCCATCAGGTTTTCCAGCTCCAGCGTCTCGACCAGATCGGAGTTCCAGATCATCGAGCGGTCGGACACTTTGATGTCCTTCAACTCGCCCCAGATCTGCGAAACGCGCTTGCAGCCGCTTTCGAGGGACTCCTGCGTGCGGAATACGGCCGCGTCTTCCTGCATCGCCTTCTGCATCTTTTCACGCAAGCTGGCCGTCGGCGTCGAGCCATTGGCGTGGCGCAGCCGGTCGAAGCGGTCCATGATCTTTTCGACCGAGGCTTCGTTGGGCGAAGGGATCGCCGACTTGCGGTCGATGACCTGGCCGGCGCGGATCGCGGCCGCGCGGCCGAACACCACAAGATCGATCAGCGAATTCGAACCGAGCCGATTGGCACCATGCACTGAGGCGCAGCCGGCTTCGCCGACAGCCATCAATCCGGGCGACACCTGGTCTGGATTGAGCGCCGTCGGATTGAGCACCTCGCCCCAGTAATTGGTCGGCACGCCGCCCATATTGTAGTGGACCGTGGGCAGCACCGGAATCGGCTCCTTGGTCAGGTCGACACCGGCAAAGATCTTGGCCGATTCCGAAATGCCCGGCAGCCGCTCATGCAGGACGGCGGGATCGAGATGGTCGAGATGCAGGAAGATGTGGTCCTTGTTCTTGCCGACGCCGCGACCCTCGCGGATTTCCAGCGTCATGCAGCGCGAGACAACGTCGCGCGAGGCAAGGTCCTTGGCTGACGGCGCATAGCGCTCCATGAAGCGCTCACCCTCGGAATTGACGAGATAGCCACCCTCGCCGCGCGCACCCTCGGTGATCAGGCAGCCGGCGCCATAGATGCCGGTCGGGTGGAATTGCACGAACTCCATGTCCTGCAGCGGAAAGCCGGCACGCGCGGCCATGCCGCCGCCGTCGCCGGTGCAGGTGTGCGCCGAGGTGGCCGAAAAATAGGTGCGTCCATAGCCGCCGGTCGCCAGCACCACCATCTTGGCCGAGAAGCGGTGGATGGTGCCGTCATCCAGGTTCCAGGCGAGAACGCCGGTGCAGGTGCCGCCCGGCTCCATGATCAGGTCGAGCGCGAAATACTCGATGAAGAACTGCGCGTTGTTCTTCAGCGACTGGCCGTAAAGCGTGTGCAGGATGGCATGGCCGGTGCGGTCGGCGGCGGCACAGGTGCGCTGCACCGGCGGGCCTTCGCCATAGTTCATCATGTGGCCGCCGAACGGCCGCTGGTAGATCTTGCCCTCTTCGGTGCGCGAAAACGGCACGCCGTAATGTTCGAGCTCGTAGACCGCGGCCGGCGCTTCGCGCACCAGATATTCCATGGCGTCGACATCGCCCAGCCAGTCCGAGCCCTTGACGGTGTCGTACATGTGCCACTGCCAGGAATCGGGACCCATGTTGGACAGCGAGGCGGCAATGCCGCCTTGCGCCGCCACCGTGTGCGAGCGGGTCGGGAACACCTTGCTGATGCAGGCGGTGCGCAGGCCCTGTTCGGCCATGCCGAGCGTGGCGCGCAGGCCGGCGCCGCCGGCGCCAACGACCACCACGTCGAACTTGTGGTCGACAAAGGTATAGCCTGCCGTGTTGGCTTGTTTCGCGTCCTTGGCCAACTCAGCCTCCGAATGCCAGCTTGAGCAGGGCGAAGATCGAGGCGACGCCGACCGCTATGGTGAAAAATGTATTGAGCGCGATCAGCGCCAGCTTCATGCCTTCGCCATGCACGTAATCCTCGATGATCACCTGCATGCCGAGCCGCATATGGGTAAGCCCGGAAATAAGCACCAGGGCCATCACCAGCGCGACGAACGGGTTGGCAAGAGCTGCCCGCACATGTGCGTAGTCGGCGCCGTTGAGCGCGATCAGGAAGCCGACGAAGAACAGGATCAGCGGGATATTGGCGATCGCGGTCAGGCGCTGGCGCCAGAAATGCCCGGTGCCCTCGCGAGCGGAGCCGAGGCCGCGGACCTTCGCCAGCGGCGTGCGCATGTCGGTGTTTTTGCCGCTCATGGTCAGGCTCCCCGCGCCATATAGCCGGCGATCCAGATCAGCAGCGTGAGCAGGATCGAGCCGGCCAGCGTCGCCCAGGCGATCTTCGAGGCGGTATGCTTCTCGAGGCCGGCGCCGGTGTCCCAGACCAGATGACGCACGCCACCCAGCATATGGTGCATCAGCGCCCAGGTGTAGCCGAACAGGATGAGCCGGCCGAGCCAGGTGCCGAAGGCCCAATTGGCCCAATCGAAGGTCGCCTGCGAGCTTGCCGCCGCCATCAGCCACAGGGCGACCAGCAGCGTGCCGAAATACAGCGCGCCACCGGTGATGCGGTGAATGATCGACATCGTCATGGTGATCGGCGGCCGGTACACGGTGAGGTGCGGCGAAATCGGCCGTTCACGTCTGGCAAATTCGCGGGTGGCTGGTGATTTGCTCATGGCTCCCCCAGTTCGGCGTCTCTCTGGAGCCTCAGGTGGAAATGCGGCATTGCCGCTTCCGGTTGCGACTTCGGACAGCCGGTTTCTAATGCTCTTTTTGCACCGCGTCAAAGCCAGAAAACCGTTTCGAAAACGTAATTTAGTCTGACTAAAAGGCCGGCTTAGGCTTCAATCGATTAGGCCGGGAGGCCCGAAGCCGGCTCGATATCGCTGCAGTGCAACATGTCTGGCCCAAGGGCCCGGCGGTGTTGAGATTAGCCCTAGCGTTTGCAGGTCTGCGGCGTCGACCCCTTCTTCATCACCAGCGCCTCGCGTCCGTCGATCACGATTGCGTCATGCGTGGCCGCCTGGTAGCGGCTGCTCTGGTTGGCGGGCGACGCCGCAAACTCCTCGGTCGCGCCATCGGACCCGACCACACGCAACGACGTGCCTAGATTTTGGATGGAGATCATACCGTTGTTGCCGCATCGGTAGGTGGCCGTGCCTATGCCGGATCGCGGCGCGGTAAGGTTGGTGATGATCTTGGTTGCAGCTGCCGGAGGCGCCGCGGCTGCGACGGACTGCTGAGCCGGCGCAGGTGAGACGACGACGGTATTGGCCGCCTTCGGCGCGCCGTCCTGTGGCACACAGCCAGCGACGACCCCGAGCAACGGGAAAACGGACGCCCAAATCGGCCGGCGTAGCGCCATATGCTGTCCTCCCGCGCGGCAAACCAGCCGCGATGCTTTGCCAAGATCAAGGTCATCCCGACGCCGAGACGGACACCAGCCGCGATGGTGCGGCCAAGCATGGCCGAATGATGACCACCGGGTTTTCCATCCAGTCGGATATTAACGGATATTAACCATGTTTACCGAGACATCGCCGCCAAACGCGCCGGCCTCTTAACAAAGGTTAAGAAAACGTTAATTTCTGATTCGAGGAGGCTTTCCCTCAGGACACGGAGGACGCCATGCGTTCGAATTCAGGCAGATCGCGCCTTGCGGCGCTCATCGTGGCGGCATCGGTCGTTGCCCTTGCAGCGCCAGCGCTCGCCGGCGCCCGGCATCAGGATCGCGTCTACGCTGATTCCTTCGGCAATCTCGTTATCGACAGCGCCGCCGGCTACAAGCGCATCATCGTCGGCGAAGGCAAGCTGGCCAAGCAGCTATCCGACTACACCAGCGCCGGCCAGCCCAAGGTGATCTACGAGAACGAAGCCGACGAAATCAGCGGATACAGCGATTGCTACCGGCCGCCGGTGCTGGTGAAGGGCCGCTCCTATATGTACGGTCTCTCCGACGGCGAGATGCCCGAGCTCAGCCCCTGCCGCTAGACACTTTGTTTGGACGCAATTTCCCAAGGGAAAGCGCTATGCGCTTTCCCGGGAAAACCGTTTCACACTTTTCCTGAAATTGCTCTGGCTTCCATTCCGGCTGACGACCAGTTGCCGGCCGGCCCGGCGGAGACGCGCACACAATCGCGCCCGGCATTCTTCGCCTGATAGAGCGCCTGGTCGGCGCGCCGCATCAGATCGGCAAAGTCTTCGCTCGGATGAAGTTCGGCGAC
>NZ_RZTC01000033.1:23689-56895 GCF_004023165.1 Mesorhizobium sp. M7A.F.Ca.MR.176.00.0.0
GTGCCAGCGGTTGTCAGCCGGCAGCCCGTCGATGGGCAGCCCGCCAAAGGCGCTGCGCGTCCCCTCGGCGAACAGCCGCGCCGCGGCAAGGTTGGTTCCCGGCAGGATGATGGCGAACTCCTCGCCGCCAATCCGGCCGGCAACGTGATGCGCGGCTGCAGCTTCGCGCAGGAAGCCTGCAAAAATCTCGATCACCCGGTCGCCTGACGCATGGCCGAAGCTGTCGTTGACGCTCTTGAAATGATCGAGATCGGCGATGACCAGTGCGACCGGCACGCCTTGCCGCATCGCGCCAAGCACCGCCAGCTCGGCATGCCGGGTGAAGCCGCCGCGGTTGAGCAGGCGCGAAAGCGTGTCCGTCTCCGACTTCGACGTCACTTCGGCAAGCACGTCGCGAACCAGGATGGCCAGCATCAGCAGCGCCAGCGCCAGCGCAAAGACAGTGCCGAGCGATTGCGACACCAGCGCGTAGTTGCTTTGCAGGTAGGCTTGCGGATTGGCGCCCCAGCCACCAAGCGCATGCGCGATGAACGGTTTGGAGGCAAACTGCAGGCCGCTCGCCGCCAGCACCGCCATCAACATGCGATCGAGACGGGCAAGCTTTTGCCTCGATGACCAGACGATGGCCAACCCGATGAACTGCATGACCGCATAGGGAAGCTGGTAAGCCATGATGCGGATCAGCGATTGGCGGGGCAGGTCCTGCACGAAATACACAGCTATGGTGGTGGTCAACAGGAACAACAGCATCGGCTTCCAGGGCAGTGCCACGCCGTATTTGCGGGCAAGCCCGCCATTGAACGCAATGGTGGCGGCAAGGAAAACCGCGAAGGCGGCCACGACCGGGAGCCGCGCGTCGGTGAAAGCGGGAATGGAGAATTCGATGGCCGAATAGGTCATGCCCAGCAGATAGCCAAATGCCAGCCAGCGCGCCGGCGCGCGGCCGACATCGTGGAAGGCGACCGCCATGAAGGATGCCGCCAGCAGGCCGGCAACCGACAGATTGATCAACAGGATGAAGTTGGCGCCGCTCATGTTCTCCCGCACCCGCGGCGACAGCTAATCATCGACGGGCGAAGAAGACGTTAACGCCGTCCCGTCCGGGCAGATTCAGCCGGTCTTGAGCGGCTCCGGCAGGAACGCCGTTTCCGGCCGCTCATAGGACAGGCGTACACTGTCGCGGCCGTTCTTCTTGGCTTTGTAGAGCGCATCGTCGGCACGGCGCATCAGCGGCTCCAGCGCCTCGCCACCGCTGCGGGCCGCCACGCCGAAGCTTGCCGTCACCCTCGTTCCCTGGGGAAGTCCGTCGACATGGCCGGCCGAATAGACGGTGCGCACCGCCTCGGCGAACAGCCGGGCCGCGGCAAGATCGCTGAGTGGCAGCAGCACCGCGAATTCCTCGCCGCCGATACGCCCGGCAACACCGCGCGCGCCGGCCGCCGACCGAAGCTTGGCGGCGAAGTCGGCGATCACCCGATCGCCCGCGCCATGTCCATGCACATCGTTGAGCGCCTTGAAGTGATCGAGGTCAGCCAGCACCAGCGCGACCGGGAACCGGGCCGAGGCGCAGTGCTGCAAGAGCCGCATGCCGCGTTCCTCGAAGCCACGCCGGTTGAGCAGGCCCGACAGGGGGTCGGTATAGGTCTCGGTCTTCAATGCCTTCAACACGTCGAGTGCCGCGGCGGAAAACAGGCACAACGCAATGAGCAGCGAGAGCAGCGCGTGCGACAGCAGCGCCGTCGTCCAGTAGGACGAGCCATAGAACCCGTCATAGCTGGCGAAGGGCCCATGCGCGATGACGACGGCAAGGGTGCGCACGAAGAAATTGACGCCCGACAGCAGCGACAGCACGAACAGGATTTTTTCGGTCGGGCCGTTGTTGCGCACCGGGCGCAGTTCGGCAGCAACCAGAAGGCTGATGCCGCCGAATGCGAAATTCATCGCCAGGATGCGCCAGGTGAGATCCGGCGCGACGAACAGGAACCAGCACAACGACGCTAGGCCGCCGCCGGCCAGCACGGCGATCCCCACATAGGGCACCTTGCGGCCATAGCGGTGGATAACAGCGCTGGCCAGGCAGCACGCGGCGATGGTGAAGCAGATGTTCGACGTAAGCTTGGTCAGCGGCATCCCGATGGGCAAGGTGAAATACTGCAGCAGGAAGCCAGCCGCCGAGAGACTGTAGCTGATCGCCAAAACGGCCAGATAGGGGCGGTGGCGCTGATAGGACCATAGCACAAGGAACGCCGCGCCGAGCGCCAGCGCGATCGTCGGGTTGAGCAGCGCAATGAGCAGACCCGTGTCCAACCGACTGTGACTTCCCCTGGCTTACGTCAGGGAAGAGCTTAGAGGGCAAGCCCAAACAAGCGGTTAAGCGAAAGCGGTAAGCAGGACCGCCGTCTCAAAATAATGTCAGGGAACCGGAGTCCCCAGTCAGCGTTCCTCCGTTCACAATCTGGAGCGACCCATGGCCGACACAATCACACTGACCGACCACGATGCGATCCGCTCATGGGCTGCCGGGCGCGCCGGCTTTCCCGCAATCGTCGACATATCGCCCGAAGCGGGGACGCAGCCCATGTTGAGGCTGGTCTTCGGCCAGCACGCCTATCAGGATCAGGACCAGCCTGAACGGCCGCTCAATGCGGGAGGCTATGAACTCGTCGAATGGGACGAATGGTTCAAGCTCTTCGAGGAACAACAGCTTGCGCTTGTGGTCGCGGCCGAACAGCCGGGACGCCGCGAGGAGTTCCACGAGCTCGTCCGCCGCGACGGAAAGAGCTGACCCGAGCCGGGCGCGGCTCGGGTTCTGTTCAAATCCGGGTTACTTCCACTCGCGGATGTCGACGAAGTGGCCGGCGATCGCCGCTGCGGCCGCCATCGCCGGCGACACGAGATGGGTGCGGCCCTTGAAGCCTTGCCGGCCCTCGAAATTGCGGTTCGAGGTCGAGGCGCAGCGTTCATGCGGCTTCAGCCGGTCGTCGTTCATGGCCAGGCACATCGAACAGCCCGGCTCGCGCCAGTCGAAACCGGCGGCGACAAAGATCTTGTCGAGGCCTTCGGCTTCCGCCTGTTCCTTGACCAGGCCGGAGCCGGGCACGATCATCGCATCGACATGCGGGCTGACCGTCTTGCCTTCGACCACCTTGGCGACGGCGCGCAGATCCTCGATGCGGCCGTTGGTGCACGAACCGATGAAGACGCGGTCGAGCGTGATGTCGGTGATCTTGGTGCCCGGCGTCAGACCCATATAGTCGAGCGCGCGCTGCTTGGAGGTGCGCTTGTTTTCATCGGCGATGTCGTCCGGGTTCGGCACAATGCCCTGCACCGACACGACATCCTCGGGCGAGGAGCCCCAGGAGACGATCGGCGGCAGCTTGGCCGCATCGAGCACGATCACCTTGTCGAAATGCGCGCCTTCGTCGGACTGCAGCGTCTTCCAGTATTCGAGTGCCGCATCCCAGGACGCGCCCTTCGGCGCGCGCGGCTTGTCCTTGACATAGGCGAAGGTCGTCTCGTCGGCGGCGATCAGGCCGGCGCGCGCGCCGCCTTCGATCGACATGTTGCAGATCGTCATGCGGCCTTCCATCGACAGCGCACGGATCGCCTCGCCGGCATATTCGATGACATAGCCGGTGCCGCCGGCAGTGCCGATCTCGCCGATAATGGCCAGGATGATGTCCTTGGCGGTGACGCCTTCCGGCAACTGGCCGTCGACACGCACCAGCATGTTCTTGGCCTTGCGCTGGATCAGCGTCTGTGTCGCCAGAACATGCTCGACCTCGGATGTGCCGATGCCGTGCGCCAGCGCACCGAAAGCGCCGTGCGTCGAGGTGTGGCTGTCGCCGCAGACGATGGTCATGCCGGGCAGTGTAAAGCCTTGCTCGGGACCGATGATGTGGACGATACCCTGGCGGATATCGTTCTCGGAATAATATTCGACGCCGAAATCCCTGGCGTTCGTGGCCAACGCCTCGACCTGGATGCGGCTTTCCTCGTTCTTGATGCCGAACTTGCGCTCGGGCGAGGTCGAGACATTGTGATCGACCACGGCCAGCGTCTTTTCCGGATGCCGGACTTTACGGCCGGTCATGCGCAGGCCTTCGAAGGCCTGCGGGCTGGTCACTTCATGGACCAGGTGGCGGTCGATGTAGAGCAGGCAGGTGCCGTCGTCCTGGCGATCGACGACATGGTCGTCGAAAATCTTGTCGTAGAGGGTGCGCGGTGCGCTCATGTGCGTAAATCCGTCGATATGAGAATGGGAAAGAGCAGGTACCGGACCTCAGGCCCGGCGAAAGGGACCCGAACAGGTCGGCCTAGGGTAGTCGGCTGGTCAGCGCCCCGGACACGCGCGCGGAAAAACGCGACGGCAGGCGTTTCCTGTCCTGCAGCACGAACCCCTTGTAGGCCGGATCGCCAAAAAGCTCTTCCATGGCGTGGCTCATACCAATGTTTTGGGTTTTCGGCAATTGCGGCGTTCAGCGCCTTTACCTTCTCCCGCAAGGGGAGAAGGTAAGTGGAGTCACAACACTTCAAACACAAACGTCTTCACCAGCGCGTCAGGCTCGGCGATCGCATAGCAGCGGAACCACGGGCTTTCCTCGATCGGCCGCCATTTCCCAGCTAGCTCCAGCTCATCGAACACCGCCTGGAAGCCGCCGCTCTCAAACACCTGGTCGCGCACGGTGAAGATGGCATGGCCGCCCTTGCGGGTGATGCGCACCAGCTCGTGCAGGCCCGACGCCGGCGCATGGCTGATGGTGAACACGCCGGTCGAGAAGAAGGCCCGGAAATACTTGTCAGGCCATGGCAGCGTTTCGCCCAGCATTGCCTGCTTCAGGTCGCTGTAGGCATTGCGGCTGCCGGCGATCTTCAGCATATCGTGCGAGAGGTCGAGCCCCGCAATGTCGCGGTAACCGAGCGCCTTCAGCGAGGGTCCCGACAGGCCAGTGCCGCAGCCGGCATCGAGCAAGGGACCATCGCCCGCCGGCACATGACGCGCCACCCAGGCGGTGATCAGGAAAGGCAGGAGGTAGCCGAGCGAGGCGGTCTCGCTGTCATAGGTCGCAGCCCACGCGGCATAGGCCTCCTCAAGCGCTTCCGGCGTGTCGGCCGTATAGACGGAATCCAGCGCCGCATTGGCTTTGTCGACGATCATGGGGACCTCCTCAAGGGAATGCTCGGGGATCGTAGCGCTGCCTTGGCCGAAAAACTATTCCTCGTGCTGGCGGCGCAGCCGCCGCTCCAGCGCCCTGAGCGCCAGCGACAGGCCGACGGTCAGGATGAGATAGATGTAGGCCGTTATCGAATAGGTCTCGAAGAAGCGAAAGGAGCCGGCGGCGTAGACCTTGCCCATCTGCGTGATGTCGGCAACGCCGAGCACCGAGACCAGCGAGGAATCCTTGACCAAAGCGACGAAATCATTGCCGAGCGGCGGCAGGATGGTGCGGATTGCCTGTGGGAACACGATCAGCCGGAAACGCTGCGCGCGTGTCAGCCCAAGCGCCTTCGCCGCTTCGATCTGACCCTTCTCCACCGCCTGGATGCCGGCCCGGAAAACCTCCGAGATGAAAGCCGAATAGCCGATGGTCAGCGCCATGATGGCGCGCCAGAGCAGCGACACGTCGCGCACCAAAAGCTCGCCGAACAGGCCGGCACTTTGCAGCGGCGCGGTCAGCGCGTTCCAGGCCGCGACGAAGGCCGGCGCGCCGGCAAAGGCGATCCAGAACAACAGCACCAGGATCGGCACGCCGCGGACGATCTCGACATAGAAGCGCGCGATCTGGCGCAGCCAGCGCGAACCGGACATTCCCATCAGCGCGATGCCGAGCCCAATGGCCGACGCCAGCACGAAGGCGATCACGGTGACGAAGATGGTGACGCCGATGCCCTTGGCGACCGTGGCGAACACCTGGGCATAGAGGTTGCTGGTGGCGACGAAGACGGCCACCGCGATGGCGAGGGTTACGGCAACGACGAGCCACCAGGGGAAGTCGGCTTTGGACGAAGAGGAAGGCGTTGCCATCAGGCGATGCCGGCCAAGCAGACGTGGGGGCAGAGGGGGGCGTTCAAGCGCGAAGTCAGCGGGAAATCACTGCCCCATCTTGTAATCAAGAAACCATTTCTTGTTTAGCGCATCGAACGTCCCGTCCGCCTTCAACGCAGCGATTGCCGCGTTGATCGGCTTCACCAGGTCGGAACCCTTGGGGAAAATGAAACCGAAATCCTCGGTGCCGAGCGGCCCGCCGATCAGTTTCAGTTTGCCCTCGGAGGCGTCGACATAGCCTTTGCCAGCGGTGCCATCGGTCAAAACGACATCGACGTCACCGGACTTCAGTGCCTGCACGGTCGCGCCGAAGGTTTCGAACAGTTTGATGCGCGGGTTCTGCTCATTGCCGTCGAGCACGCTATAGACGGCGGTGTAGAAGGGCGTGGTGCCGGCCTGCGCGCCGATCAGCCCGTCCTTGAAGTCGCCGAAGGTCTTGGCGTCAGTGAAGCGGCTCTCATCGCCGCGCACCAGCATGAACTGTTCCGAGCGCATATAGGGGTCGGAGAAATCGACCTTCTCCTTGCGATCGTCCTTGATGGTGATGCCGGTCATGCCAATGTTGTACTGGTTGTCGGAAACCGCCTGGATCATCGCGTCCCAGGAGGTGTTCTGGTATTCGACGGCAAAATTCAGCCGCTTGGCGATCTCGTTCATCGCGTCATACTCCCAGCCGATCTGCTTGCCGGTCTTGGCATCGATGAACTGCAGCGGCGGATAGGCGTTTTCGGTCACAACCACCACCTTTTTGCCGCCGAGGTCGGGCAGCGCCTGCGCAAAGGCGGCAACGGGCGTCAGGACGAGGGCAAGCAGGCCTGCCAGCAGCAGTTTCGATTTGGTCATGACACACTCCCCGGAAATTGACGGACCCGGACATGGCCGGGCTTGCAGGAAAATACGGCGCCGACTTTAGCTTTCCGCAAGCGTCATGCAAGACGGTCCGCTGCGTCAGGATGCGCGAAAGCGGATTCCAGTGCCTTCATTTCCGGGATTCAGGAATGAACGGTGTCGCGGCAGCGATCAGCTCCGCTTCGCGATGCCGGCATCTGCCTTGCGCAAGCCGGAGACGAACCGCGTCAGCGTGCGGTGCAGGGATTTCAACTCGTCGGCATCCAGCGGCAGGTTGCAAAGCATCGCCGCCGGCACGCTTTTAGCCTGCTCACGCAACGCTTGGCCCTTCGCTGTCGGCTCGACCATAACCCGGCGCTCGTCGGCGGGGTCGCGCCGGCGTGTGACCAGTCCGCCAGCCTCCATCCGCTTGAGCAGCGGCGTCAGCGTCGCGGAATCCAGGCCAAGCGCTTCGCCAAGCTCGCCAACCGTGCTTGGAGCTCGTTCCCACAGCGCCAACATGGCCAGATATTGCGGATAGGTCAGGCCGAGCGGATCGAGCAGCGGGCGGTAGAGCTTCGTCATCAGCCCGCTTGCCGAATAGAGCGCGAAGCACAGCTGCTGGTCGAGCCGCGGAACGTGAAACGTCCCGGTGGCCTCCGCCGGGACGTCGCTGGTGCTCTTTGTCGTCTTTTCCGTCATGCCGCCTTTACCGAAAGCGCTACGTCGACATTGCCCCTGATGGCGTTGGAATAGGGGCAGATCTTGTGCGCCTCCGATACAAGCGCTTCCGCCGCCGCCTGATCAAGGCCTTTCGTTTCCGCCGCGAGCGCGACGCCGAGCTTAAAGCCTTCGCCATTGGGAAGCAGGCTGACGGTGGAGGTTACCCCGGCATCCGTCAGCGACAGCTTCTGTTTGCGCGCGACGAAGCGGATGGCGCTTTCGAAGCAGGCGGCATAGCCGATTGCGAACAGTTGCTCAGGATTGGTGGCGCCCCCCGGCCCGCCGAGCTCCTTGGGCATTGCCAGATCGACCTTGAGCAGACCGTCGCTGGTCTCGCCGTGGCCGGCGCGGCCGCCGGTGACGTGAGCCTGTGTGGTGTAGAGTGCCATATCAAATCTCCAATTACCTTGTGCACGATTATTTGGTACACAAGATAATATGCCGTCAACAGCGGATCCCGTTTCTGGCGCTGAAAGCGTTCACAGTCCGGTGAAACGAAAAAGGCGGCCGAAGCCGCCTTTTTGAATGGGATGTCCGAAAACCTTATTCGGCGGGGGTCGCTTCCGCGGCGGCCTTGGCTGCTGCTTCGGCTTCGGCGGCGGCCTTCTTCTCGGCGGCGTCCTGGGCGGCCTTCTCGACGGCCAGGGCCTCGGCTGCTGCCACCTTCTCGGCCTCGATGCGGGCCTTCTCGGCGTTCAGCGCATCGCGCTCCTCATCATTCAGCTTGCGGGCGCGCACGCCGGTGTTTTCCGAAATACGGGCCGATTTGCCGCGACGATCGCGCAGGTAATAGAGCTTGGCGCGACGCACCTTGCCGCGGCGAACGATCTCGACGCCTTCAACCATCGGCGAGTAGACCGGGAACACGCGCTCGACGCCTTCGCCGTAGGAAATCTTGCGAACCGTGAAGTTCTCCTGGAAGCCGGCGCCGGCGCGGGCGATGACGACGCCCTCATAGGCCTGGACGCGGGTGCGGGTGCCTTCGGTCACGCGGACCTGGACGCGCACGGTGTCGCCGGGCTGGAATTCGGGAAGCTTGCGCTTGGCTTCGATCTTGGCGGCCTGTTCGGCCTCGAGCTGACGGAGAATATCCATCTCAAAAGTCCACTTCTTGTTCTTCCGACAGTCAGAGCGTCCGACACTCGCCTTGCAGTTCCATTGACCGCTTGGCTATGCCTTTTGTCTCCAAGACATTTGTCTTTGAAACATCAGGCAGGGGCGACTACACCGTCATTGTTGACGGGTCCGGCAGATTCTTTCTGGCCGGTACGGGCGGGCACATACAGCTATTTCGCCGCTTTGTCACGCCTTGGCAGCGCATTTTCTGCTCGCATGGCACCATCGTAATCCTGCCGTGCCGGGTTGCGCCGGTCGTTCAGGCTTTCTAAGCCTGAAATAACACAGTTTTGAGCGGCCGCAATTCATGTCTGTCTTCGATGCCATCCTGCTGTTTCTGGCGGGCTTTCTGTCAGGCGCCGCCAATGCGGTCGCCGGTGGCGGCACCTTCATCACCTTCGGCGCCATGACGCTGGTCGGCCTGCCGCCGATCGTCGCCAACGCCACCTCCTCGGTGACGCAATTTCCAGGCTACATAACCTCGACCCTCGCCTACTCGGCCGATATCAGGCATTTCTGGCGCGGCGCGCTACTGCTGTGCCTGATTTCGGCCGTGGGTGCACTGGCCGGCGCGCTGATCCTTTTGGCGCTCGACAATCCGTCGTTTCGCGCTCTGGTGCCGTGGCTGCTCTTGGCCGCGACAGCCCTGTTCGCAGCCGGCCCCTGGCTGAAACCAGTGCCGAAGCCCGGTCATGAAGCGGCGGTGGGCTCGCTCGCCGGCTCCCTGGCGCAGTTTCTCACCGCCATCTATGGCGGCTTCTTCGGCGCCGGCATGGGCGTGATGATGCTGGCGACGCTCGGCCTGACGCAAGCCGGCGACTATCACCGGCTGAACGCGTTGAAGAACATGCTGGCCATGGTCATCGCCGCTGTTGCGATCGTCGTCTTCGTCTCGGGCGGCGTCGTCGCCTGGCCGCAGGCGATCATCATGATCCCGGGCGGAGCGCTCGGCGGCTATGCCGGCGTCTGGATCGCCAAGCGCGTGCCGCAAAACGCAGTGCGCGGCTTCGTCGTCGCTGTCGGTCTGTTTCTGGCTTTCTATTACTTTTGGAAAGGGTGAGCGGCGGCGCCCAACAAATCCGGACGCCGCTCTTTCGTCAACGCCTCTGACTCCGCCCGCCGCCATGCGGCGATCTTCTTGTGATTGCCCGAGATCAGCACCTCGGGTATCTCGCGGCCTTCAAACTCCTGCGGCCGCGTATAGTGCGGATGTTCGAGCAGGCCGTTTTCGAAACTCTCCTCCTCGCCCGACACCGCGTTGCCCATCACGCCGGGCAACAGCCGCACCACCGCGTCGAGCAGCACAAGGGCGGCCGGCTCACCACCCGAGAGGATGAAATCACCGATGGAGACCTCCTCCAATCCCCGCGCGTCGATCACCCGCTGGTCGACGCCTTCGAAGCGGCCGCACAGGATGACGGCACCCGGCCCAGCCGCCAGCTCGCGCACACGCGCCTGGGTCAGCGGCTTGCCGCGCGGGCTCATCAGCAGCCGAGGCCGCGCATCGCCTTCCGGCGAAGCATGGTCGATGGCTTTCGCCAGCACGTCGGCGCGCATCACCATGCCGGCGCCGCCGCCGGCGGGCGTGTCGTCGACGGTGCGATGGCGGTCGGGGGCGAAGTCGCGGATCTGGATCGCCTCCAGCGACCACGTCCCGGCCTCCAGCGCCCGGCCGGCCAACGACAGGCCGAGCGCGCCGGGAAACATCTCGGGGTAAAGCGTCAGCACCGAAGCGGAAAAACTCACCGGTTGCCCCCGGCATCGCTCGGTCCGCGCGGCCGGCCCTTCGGATCGAAGTCTTCCTCGCGCGGGCCATCGCCATCCTCGTCGTCGACCAGCCCGGCAGCCGCCGGATCGACACGGACAAAACCCTCGGCGATCGACACTTGCGGCACGGCGGCCTGTGTGAACGGGATCAGCACGCCCTTGCGCCCGCCCAGCGTCACGTCGAGAATATCGCCGCCGCCGAAATTGTGCACCGCGACCACCTTGCCAAGCACGGCAGCCGTGTCGTCGCGGACTTCGAGGCCGACGAGGTCGGCATGGTAGAATTCGTCTTCCTCGCCGTCGTCCGGCAGCATCGAACGGTCGACGAACAGCTCCGTGCCTGCCAGCGCCTCGGCCGCATTGCGGTCGGCAATGCCCTTGAAGCGGACCACGACGACGGTGTTGGCAGGCCTGATGTCGACGATCTGGAAGGCGCGCCCGTCCCTGGCGTAGAGCGGCCCGTAATCGGCCAGCGCCAGCGGCTCACCTGTGAAGGTCTTCACCCGCAACTCGCCCTTGATGCCATGGGCGGCGCCGATCACGGCCATCTGGACAGGGTTTTGGGGCTTGCTCATGGCGCTTTTACCTTCGTCATCCACGGGCGGAGCAGGCGCGAAGCGACTGCGCAGACCCGAGGATCCATTCCGTTACGGCGACCAAAAAGCACGGCAGTTCAGAAAGGGTCACGAGTCTCGTTCCTGCCAACTCTCTATTTGCAAACACTTCGCGCGGTCTCCACCGCAAAGCTATCAGACTTGTAACGCAGCAACGCTCGCAGGTCACGGCATGGATCCCGGGGTCTCCGCGACGTCGCTTCGCTCCTGCTCCGCCCCAGGATGACGAAGGGGGCGGGCATTTCAGCCAATCACCAAGGTAGTCACCTGCCACCAATCGATGGTCTCCTAACCTCAGCCGGCTGTCATTTCAATGACGGCTCTTCACCGCTTCCTAACCCGAATACCCGAAAATGCCGCCATGCAGGAATTCCTGATCCCGGCCAAACCCGATCTCCAGGCGGCGCGCGAAAGCTGGCTGAAGATGCTCGCGCGAGAACGTCGGCTGTCGCCCAAGACCGTGGAAGCCTATGAGCGCGACACGCGCCAGTTCCTGCATTTCCTCACCGGCCATTGCGGCGGCTCGCCCGGCATTTCGGACATCGCCGATCTGCGCCCGGCCGACCTGCGCGGCTTTCTCGCGGCGCGGCGCAATGCCGGTGCCGGTGCCCGCACGCTGGGCCGGGGTCTCGCCGGCATCCGCTCGCTGCTGCGTTTCCTCGAGCGGCGCGGCCTCGCCAATGCGGCCGGGGCGGCAGCACTGCGCTCGCCGCGCCAACCCAAATCGCTGCCCAAGCCGCTGACAGCGAGCGATGCCAAGCATGTTGTTTCCATTGAAGGCCAACTGGCGGAGGAACCCTGGATTGCTGCCCGCAACGCCGCCGTGCTGACACTGCTCTACGGCTCCGGCCTGCGCATTTCCGAGGCGCTTGGCCTCGCCGGCGCCGATCTGGCGTCGGCGGCCGACACGGTGCTTCGCGTCACCGGCAAGGGCGGCAAGACGCGCCTGGTGCCGGTGCTGCCGGTGGCGCTCAGGGCGATCGCCGAATATCGCCGGCTCTGCCCCTACCATCTCGACCCCAAGGGCCTGTTGTTTCGCGGCGCCCGCGGCGGTCCGCTCAACCCGGCCATCGTCCAGCGCGACATGGCCAAGCTGCGCTCGGCGCTCAACCTGCCCGATACCGCGACGCCGCATGCGCTGCGCCATTCCTTCGCTACGCATCTGCTCGGCCGCGGCGGCGATTTGCGCACCATCCAGGAACTGCTCGGCCACGCCAGCCTTTCGACGACGCAGATCTACACCGGCGTCGACACCGCGAGGCTGCTCGAGATTTACGAGCAGGCCCATCCACGGGCATGAACGCCAGTAGCGTCGCATAGTATCGGTGGCCAAACGTTCACCATTGGCCGAAAGCCTCCCCAACGTCGTCATCCCTGGGCGAAGCAGGAGCGAAGCTCCGTCGCGGAGACCCTGGGATCCATGCCGCGACCTTTGCCATGGAGTGCTGCGGAGCGGAATTCTGCACTGTTGCAGCGTTCCAGAGTCCCGGCATGGATCCTCGGGTCTGCGCCGCGTCGCTACGCTCCTTGCTCCGCCCGTGGATGACGAAGAAATGGGCGTTTCCGCTAATCATTGAGTCATGAGCACCATCGACGTCCGCTGAGGGCGATAGCCGGTCGAAGACAATTTCGCAGTACCAATTAACCGTTTTGCCGCTTTTCGGTTCTAGGAATGGGATCATGAAACGCGTCATCGCCATCGCCGACCGTGCAGCTTCCGTGTCGCTGAAGCTGCTCGTCGCGCTCAATGTTCTGTTCTTCCTGTCGTTTCTCGCCGTGCTGCTGTTCGCGGCCGGCAAGGCCCATGCCGAAATCTCGACCTGCACCGGCGCCGACATGCTGTCGGCCTTGCAGAAGAACGATCCGGCGACCTACCGCAAGATCGAAGCGGAAGCCGCCGCGACACCGAACGGCAAGGGCCTGTTGTGGAAGCTGGAAAAGCCCGGCGAGAAGCCGTCCTTCCTGTTCGGCACCATGCATATGACCGACCCGCGCGTCACCACGCTGCCTCCCGACGCGCAGAAAGCCTATGACGCCGCCGGCACCATCATCATCGAAACCACTGACGTGCTCGACAAGCAGAAGATGATGGTCGCGATGCTCAAGGAGCCGGACCTGATGATGTTCACTGATTCGACGACGCTGGCGTCGCTGCTGTCACCCGACGATGCGGCGGCCATGAACGCCGCGCTCGACGCCCGCGGCATTCCTCCGGCAACGGTTGCCAAGATGAAGCCGTGGATGCTCTCGGCCATGATGGCACTGCCGGCCTGCGAACTCGCCCGTCAGTCAGGCGGCGCCCCGGTGCTCGATGTCAGGCTGGCGGAAGGTGCAAAGGCTTCCGGCAAGCCGGTGGAAGGATTGGAGACTGCTGAAAGCCAGTTGCGCGCCATGGCCTCGCTGCCGCTGGCGTTTCACATGAAGGGCCTCGTCGACACGCTGAAGCTCGGCGATAAGATCAACGACATCAACGAAACCATGATCGTGCTCTACCAGCGCGGCGACACCGGAATGTTCTGGCCGCTGTTTCGCGTGGCCATGCCGGAAGGCACGGACGACCCCGCGGGCTATGCGGCGTTCGAGGAAACCATGATCACCAGCCGCAACAAGGTGATGGTCGAGCATGCCGAACCGATCCTTGCCAGGGGCAACGTCTTCATGGCGGTCGGCGCCCTCCACCTTCCCGGCCCCGAAGGCCTCGTCGAGGACTTCCGCAAGGCCGGTTACACCGTCACGCCTGTTGGACTTTAAGCTACTTCAGTTTACTTCGCCAGGATCTGGGCCAGCATCGCCGGAACGACGATCCGGTGAAACGGCATGATGATCGCAAGATAGGCGCGCCCGAGCCAATTGTGCGTCTTGACGATCGTCGTCGCGGCCACCTCTTGCCGGCCCGTGCCGAGATCCCTGACTTCGACCAGGACACGGAAATCGAGATGCCGGTCGTCGAGGCCAAGCACAACCTTGCCGGGAAACTGGCTGATGAGCGGAAATATCCCGATCCGGCCTGACGGCAACACTGTAGTTTCCAGGCCCGTCTTCAGCCGGAACGGCTTGACGGCAAGGTTGCGCAGCGCCATGAGCCTGCCGACCCAGGGCGGCATTCGCCCCAGGGCGCGTTCCGCCGCGCCGAGTGCCGTTAAAGAAAGACCCTGGGTGATCAGCACAAAGCGGTCGGCGAACTGGGCTCCGGCGAGAACATCGCAGTGATTCGGGACAAACTCTGCTATGGGATTCGTCACGACAAAAATCCTCCGGAAAAACCCATAGTAGGCACCAACTTGGCGCGTTGCGTGGCGAAACAACGCCATTCCGGCTCCGGAACGGCGGGATTGTCCTTGTTTTTGGCGTTTTCCAACCCTAGCGTGAAACCAGTTCAATGATTGCGCGTTATATGGTGTTGATTGATATTTTTCATCCACGGAGGACACTTTTATGGCGAACGCACCGAATCCAAACGACCCGTTCAATCCCAACACCACCAACACCACCATCAAGCAGAGCGGTGGCGGCGGTAGTGGCTGGCTGATTGCGCTGGTCGTCGTTATTCTGGCGGTTGTCGCGTATTATGTTTTCGGAAGGAGTGGTGAGCACCCGGCACCAGCCGAGCCGCCGGCGGCCAGCACACCGGCCCCCGCGCCCGCACCGGCGGAACCGATGAAGCCAGCCGAACCTGCACCTGCTCCGGCACCTGCAGAACCGGCCCCAGCCCCGGCACCTGCAGCTCCGGCTCCGGCTCCGGCACCTGCAGAACCGGCACCTGCGCCGGCTCCAGCGCCAGCGCCGGCTCCAGCTCCGGCCAACTGACCGGCTCGATATCAAATACGAACGGCCCGCTGAAAAGCGGGCCGTTTTGTTTGGCGATATCGCTACGTTCGTCATCCTCAGGCTTGACCCGAGGATAACGAAGCGTTGTCGCTTTAGATGTGGATTGGCTTGAAGAACGTCGCCAGCGCCGCCTCCTTCACCGCTTCCGACATCGTCGGATGCGCGTGGCAGGTGCGGGCGAGATCCTCAGACGAGCCGCCGAATTCCATCAGCACCGCCGCCTCGTGGATCATCTCGCCTGCGCCGAAGCCGACAATATGCATGCCGAGCACGCGGTCGCTCGTCTTGTCGGCGAGGATCTTCACAAAACCGTCGGTGTGCAGCATGGCGCGCGCCCGGCCATTGGCGCTGAATGGGAATTTTCCGACCTTGTAGTCGATGCCGGCCTTCTTCAGCTCTTCCTCGGTCTTGCCGACCGAGGCGATTTCCGGGCTGGTGTAGACGACGCTCGGAATGACGTCATAGTTCACGTGGCCGGCCTGGCCGGCAATGGTTTCGGCCACCGCCACGCCCTCGTCCTCGGCCTTGTGCGCCAGCATCGGCCCGGCGATGACATCGCCGATGGCATAGATGCCCGGGACATTGGTCGTGAGATGGGCATCGGTCTTGACCCGGCCGCGCTCGTCGACCTCGACGCCGGCTTCCCCGAGCCCGAGACTGTCGGCATAGGCGCGGCGGCCGGTGGCGATCAGCACGGCATCGGCCTCGATCATCTCGGCGGCGCCGCCCTTGACCGGCTCGAAGGTGACGGTCGCACCCTTCTTGGCCTTGGCGACACCGGTGACCTTGGCGCCGAGCTTGAACTCGAAACCCTGCTTTGAAAGCAAGCGCTGGAACTGCTTGGAAACCTCGCCGTCCATGCCGCCCAGGATGGTGTCGAGGAATTCGACCACGGTGACCTTGGCGCCGAGCCGTGCCCACACCGAGCCGAGCTCGAGCCCGATGACACCGCCGCCGACCACCACCAGATGGCCGGGAACCTTATCAAGCGACAAAGCGCCGGTCGACGACACGATCACCTTCTCGTCGATGTCGACCTTGACGCCGGGAATGCCGGCGACATCCGAGCCGGTGGCGATGACGATGTTCCTGGTCTCGATCTCCTCGACCTTGCCGTCCTCAGCCGTCACCGACACCTTGCCGGCCGCGACCACCTTGCCAGTGCCGCGAAAGCTGTCGATCTTGTTCTTCTTGAACAGGAAGGCGACGCCGTTGACGTTCGACGACACCGTCGCATCCTTGTGCGCCATCATCTTCTTCAGGTTCAATTTCGGCGCCGATATCTCGACGCCGAGCGTGTCGAAGGAGTGACCGGCCTCGGCGAACATCTCGGAGGCATGGAGCAGCGCCTTGGAAGGGATGCAGCCGATGTTGAGGCAGGTACCGCCGAAGGTCGCGTTCTTCTCGACCACCGCCACCCTGAGCCCGAGCTGCGCCGCCTTGATGGCGCAGACATAGCCGCCCGGTCCCGATCCGATGATAACGACGTCATAAGCCATGATACTGTCCTTCTGTTTGAGCATGATGCCGTGTGACGCGGTTTTTGGATAACATCATGCTCGATCTGCTTGAGAGCGCTCAGCGGCCGCCGCTTACATTCAGGATCGCGCCTGTCGTATAGGACGCGGCGTCGGAGAGAAGATAGAGAACCGCGCCCGCGACTTCATCCACTGTACCGGCTCTTTTCATCGGCAGCAGGTCGCGGAACCGCTCCACCCTGTCCGGCTGCCCGCCGGAAGCGTGGATGTCCGTGTCGATGATGCCAGGGCGCACCGCATTGACGCGAATGCCTTCCAGCGCCACCTCGCGGGCGAGCCCGATGGTGAAGGTGTCGATGGCGCCCTTGGAGGCGGCATAATCGACGTACTCGCCCGGCGAGCCCAATGTCGCCGCGGCCGACGAGATGTTGACTATGGATCCGCCCGACCCGCCATGGCGGGTCGACATGCGCTTGACCGCCTCACGGGCGCAGAGGAACGAGCCGACGACATTGATGCGCATCATGCGCTCCAGCCGCGAAACATCCATCTCGTCGACGCGCGCCTTGACGTCGACGATGCCGGCATTGTTGACGAAAGCATCGAGCCGTCCATAGGCGCGGTCGACGGCCTCGAACATGGCCACGATATCGGCCTCGCTGCCGACATCGCCCTTGACCGCAAAAGCCTCGCCGCCGGCAGCCTCGATCTCCGCGACCAGTGCATCGGCGGCGTCCTGATTCGCAGCGTAGTTGACCGCGACCCTGTAGCCGGCCTTCGATCCAAACCGGCAGATCGCCGCGCCGATGCCGCGGCTGCCGCCGGTGACCAGCAGCACCTTTTGCGTCCCGCTCATTCCTGGCATCCCTTCAAGGCAAACACATCCCCCGGCACTTTCGAAAACCCGCTGCCGCCATAGGCACTGGATTGGCGCAACGCTGGCCCGAGATCCGGCAGTATCAGCGTCTTCGGCGCTTCGACACCTTCGGCCGGCAGCAGCCCGATGTTGCCCTTGTCATCCGCCGTGTAGATGACGCTATGCCAGGGCGTGCAGGCGGCAAGCTCCTCGCCGGTGACGTCGCCCTCGGGGCATTTGTACATCAGCGCGCCGTTCGGCCGCGACACGCCCTCGTTCCACATGACGATGCCGTTCAGCACCACATTGTTGTCGAGGATCATCCGGAACGTGTTGGTGACCGTCGCCGAGGTGCCGGTGGGCGTGAAATCGATTTCGCTGCCGCTCTGGGCGTCGCCATAGACAGCGAGCTCGATCGGACAGGCGGCATTTGCGGCAGAGTCGGTGAACAACACGGCCAGCATTCCGGCTGCACATCGGATAGTGGGCGATAGGACGCTTTGCATCAGCGCGACCTACTTGCTCTCGCGGCCATCGGCGTTTTCCAGCACGCCGAAATCGGTCAGCAGCAACAACGGCTCGCCTGCTGCGTCCAGTCCCCAGAATGACGGATAAAATCCATCACCCCAGCCGCTCCAGAACATCGCGATGTTGAGCGGGTTGCCGGCAACCGGATGATGCATGACGAACCTGTCCTGGTTGGGTGCGAATTCGGCGGCCAGCACGTCGTCATAGTAATTCTCGTCGGCCTTGAGCTTGTCCTGTTCGGCCGACATCAGCGCCATCGCCGTCTTGTCCATGAAAGAGCCAAGGCCGGCTTCGACCGGGTAGCCGAACATTTCGTCGTCCTTCAGGGTCGACACGTCCTGGTCTGGCAAGGTCGCCAGTTCCCAGCGGACCGGCGTGCCTGGGCGGAGCCGAAGGAACGCTGCTGCCACACGTCCCTGGGCCTCGAACAGAGAAACCGGATAACTTCCAGGTTTGACCTTGCGGCTCAATGCTGGCCAGTCATCGCCTGTGACCAGAGGATCGCAGGCCATAATCTCGCCCGTCGGCAATTCGAGTTGGCCGATCGGGGTGACCGTTATCTTCCGCTCCGCCAATTGCACGTCACTAAGGGCAAAGATGCCGAGGTTGCTGCTCACCTTTGCCGGATTCCATCCGGCGGCGATTGCCAGCGAAGGAACAGCAGTGGACAAGCCAAGCCAGAAAATACTGCGCCGAAAAGTCCGCTGCGCGCCGCCCGCGGCCCGGCCCAGTTTGAACCCGAACCGTTCCAGCCAGCCGCTCACGGGGCGGTTGGCCTTGCTCACAGATCGAGCACCAGCCGTTCCGGATCCTCCAGGCTTTCCTTGACGCGGACCAGGAAGGTCACCGCTTCCTTGCCGTCGACGATGCGGTGATCGTAGCTGAGCGCCAGGTACATCATCGGCCGGATCACGATCTGGCCGCCGACCACCACGGGCCGGTCCTGGATCTTGTGCATGCCGAGGATGCCCGACTGCGGCGCATTGAGGATCGGCGTCGACATCAGCGACCCGTAAACGCCGCCGTTCGAAATCGTGAACGTGCCGCCTTGCATGTCGGCGACCGACAGCTTGCCGTCGCGCGCGGCGATGCCCAGCCGGCCGATGTCCTTTTCGATCTCGGCGATTGACATCTGGTCAGCATTGCGCACGACCGGCACAACCAGGCCCTTTTCGGTGCCGACGGCGACGCCGATATGGGCATAGTTCTTGAAGATGATGTCGGTGGCGTCGATCTCGGCATTGACCGAGGGGATCTCCTTCAGCGCGTGTGTCACGGCCTTGGTGAAGAAGCCCATGAAGCCGAGCTTCACGCCGTGCTTCTTTTCGAACACATCCTTGTACCTGGTCCGCAGTGCCATCACCGCTGACATGTCGACCTCGTTGAAGGTGGTCAGCATGGCTGCGGTCGACTGCGCTTCCTTGAGGCGGCGCGCGATGGTCTGGCGCAGCTTGGTCATGCGCACGCGCTCCTCGCGCGAAGCGTCGTCGCCCGAGGACGGCGCGCGCACGGCAACCGGTGCAGGTGCCGCCTTCGGCGTCTCCGCCGGCTGCGACGGCGCACCCTTGGAGATGGCGTCGAGCACGTCGCCTTTCAGCACCTGGCCACGCTTTCCCGAACCGGAGATCTGGTCGACCGAGAGATTGCTTTCGGCGATCAGCTTGGCCGCGGCCGGTGCCGGCGGCATGGTGCGCGGTTCGACCGGGCCGGCATCGCCGGCGATCTTGGCGGTCTCGGCCGCGGCCTGCTTGCCGGTCGATGCCGCATCCGGCGACGAGGCCTGCGACACCGCCTGCGGCTTGGTCGCTGGTGCGGCGGCAGCGCCACCTGCCGAAATCGAACCGAGCAGCGCACCGACACCGACAGTCTCGCCTTCCTTGGCGGTGATTTCGCTTAAGGTTCCAGCGGCGGCGGCAGGCACCTCCACCGTCACCTTGTCGGTCTCGAGCTCGACCAGCGGCTCGTCGGCGACGATCGCGTCGCCGACCTTCTTGAACCATTTGCCGATAGTCGCTTCGGTGACGGATTCGCCGAGAGTGGGAACGCGGATTTCGGTAGCCATTGTGCCTGTCCGTTTTCTTTCGGTTCTGTTATTCGCCCAGATCTTCTCTATTCGCCGAGCGCGTCTTCGAGCAAGGCGGCGAGCTGAGCGAGATGCTTCGACATCAGTCCGGTCGCCGGCGAGGCGGCGGCCGGACGGCCGGTGTAGCGCACCCGCTGATGCTTGGCATCGATATGCGCCAGCACCCATTCCAGATAGGGGTCGATGAACGACCAGGCGCCCATGTTCTTGGGCTCCTCCTGGCACCACACCATCTCGGCATTGCGGAACCGCGACAGTTCGGTGATCAGCGCCTTGGCCGGGAACGGATAGAGCTGTTCGACGCGCAGCAGATAGATGTCGTTGATGCCGCGCTTCTCGCGCTCCTCATAGAGGTCGTAATAGACCTTGCCCGAACACAGCACGACGCGGCGGATCTTCGAATCCTTGGTGAGCTTGATCGCCTGGCCGGAAAGCAGCTGCGCATCGTCCCACAGCAATCGGTGGAACGAGCTTTCGCCCGAAATTTCCGGCAGCGTCGACACCGCCCGCTTATGGCGCAGCAGCGACTTCGGCGTCATCAGGATCAGCGGCTTGCGGAAGTCGCGCTTCAGCTGCCGGCGCAATATGTGGAAGTAGTTGGCCGGCGTCGTACAGTTGGCCACTTGCATGTTATCTTCGGCGCAAAGCTGCAGGAAGCGTTCGAGCCGGGCCGAAGAATGTTCCGGACCCTGGCCTTCATAGCCATGCGGCAACAGGCAGACGAGGCCCGACATTCTGAGCCACTTGCGTTCACCCGAAGAGATGAACTGGTCGAACACCACCTGGGCACCGTTGGCGAAATCGCCGAACTGCGCTTCCCACAAGGTCAGCGCCTTGGGCTCGGCGAGGCTGTAGCCATATTCGAAGCCCAGCACCGCCTCTTCCGACAGCATCGAGTTGATGACTTCGTAGCCGGCTTGAGCCGCCGACAGATTGTTGAGCGGGATGTAGCGGGTCTCGTCGCGCTGGTCGTAAAGGACCGAATGGCGCTGCGAGAAGGTGCCGCGTTCTGAATCCTGCCCCGACAGGCGGATCGGATTGCCGTCGAGCAGGATGGCGCCGAAGGCCAGCGCCTCGGCCGTCGACCAGTCGATGCCTTCGCCCGACTCGATCGCTTGGCGGCGGTTTTCGAGGAAGCGGATGATTGTCTTGTGCGCCTCGAAATCCTTCGGCACCTCGGTCAGCTTCTTGCCGATTTCCTTCAGTGTCTTGACCGGCACGGCGGTCTTGCCGCGCCTTTGTTCGTCCTGGTTGTCGGCCGTGCGCAGGCCAGACCAGGCGCCGTCGAGCCAATCGGCCTTGTTGGGCTTGTAGTGCTGGCCGACTTCCCACTCGGATTCCAGATGCGCCCGCCAGTCGGCCTTGAGCTGGTCGAGCTCGGCCTGGGTGAGGTGACCCTCGGCGATCAGCCGGTCGCCGTAGATCTGCACGGTCGTCTTGTGGGTGCGGATGTTGCGGTACATGATCGGCTGGGTGAAGGCCGGCTCGTCGCCCTCATTGTGGCCGAAGCGGCGGTAGCAGAACATGTCGACCACAACAGGCTTGTGGAACTTCATGCGGAATTCGATCGCCACCTTGGTGGCGTGCACCACGGCTTCCGGATCGTCGCCATTGACGTGGAAGATCGGCGCTTCGATCATCTTGGCGACGTCGGACGGATAGGGCGACGAGCGCGAGAAGCGCGGATTGGTGGTGAAGCCGATCTGGTTGTTGATGATGAAATGCAACGTGCCGGCGACGCGGTGGCCGCGCAGGCCGGACAGGCCGAGGATCTCGGCAATCACGCCCTGGCCGGCGAAGGCGGCGTCGCCATGCAGCAGTAGCGGCAGCACCTTGGCGCGCTCTTCCAGCGGCACGATCTCCTCGCGGCTGCGGCCGAACAGGTAATCCTGCTTGGCGCGCGCCTTGCCCATCACCACCGGATCGACAATTTCCAGATGCGAGGGATTGGCGGTCAAGGACAGGTGCACCTTGTTGCCGTCGAACTCGCGGTCCGACGAGGCGCCGAGATGGTACTTGACGTCGCCCGAGCCCTCGACCTCGTCGGGGGCGGCCGAGCCACCCTTGAACTCGTGGAAGATGGCGCGGTGCGGCTTGGCCATCACCTGCGAGAGCACGTTCAGCCGGCCGCGATGCGCCATGCCGAGCACGATTTCCTTCATGCCGAGCTGGCCGCCGCGCTTGACGATCTGCTCCAGGGCCGGGATCAGCGCTTCACTGCCATCGAGGCCGAAGCGCTTGGTGCCCTTGTACTTGACGTCGATGAACTGCTCGAAGCCTTCGGCCTCGACCAGCTTCTGCAGGATCGCCTTCTTGCCGGTGGCGGTGAAGGTGATCTCCTTGTCGGCGCCCTCGATACGTGCCTGGATCCAGGCCTTTTCCTCGGGATCGGAAATATGCATGAACTCGACGCCGAGCGTCGAGCAATAGGTGCGGGTCAGGATTTCCAGCATCTGCCGGATGCTGCCGAATTCGAGCCCGAGCACATTGTCGAGGAAGATCGGCCGGTCGTAATCGGCTTCGGTGAAGCCGTAATTTTCCGGCGACAGCTCGTTGTAGTCCTCGAGCGGCTTGGCGATGCCGAGCGGGTCGAGATTGGCATGCAGATGGCCGCGCATGCGGTAGGCGCGGATCATCATGATGGCGCGCACCGAATCGCGCGTCGCCTGGTGCACGTCGGCGTCGGACAGGACGACGCCGTTGGTGACCGCCTTGTCCTTGACTTTCTTTTCGATCGTCTTCTCGACGATACCCCAATTGCCGTCGAGCGCCGACACCAGTTCGCCATTGGCCTGCAGCGGCCAGGAGGGCTTGGCCCAGGAGGCGCCCTTGGCATTCCTGCGCACATCGCCGGCGTCGTCCTTCAGCCCGGCGAAGAACTCCTGCCATTCGGGGTTTACCGACTCCGGATCGTCCTCATAAGACGCATAAAGCGAGTCGATGTAATCGGCATTGCCGCCATAGAGGAAAGAGGTGAGTGAAAATTGGTCGTTGGCCTGATCTTGTCTTGCCATTTTTGTCCGCGGAGCCTGGCTCCGTCTCCTGTTTGGAGCGAGTAGGGAGTAGCGAATAGCGAGTAGGGATTCCCCAGTGGTCGCGCCGCTAGTCTGTCTTTCCTATTCGCTATTCACTACTCGCTACTCACTTTAACCCTTGATCGCCTCGACCAAGGTCGTGCCCAGCCTTGCCGGCGAAGGCGAAACTTTTATCCCGGCCGATTCCATCGCCGCGATCTTGTCTTCGGCGCCGCCCTTGCCGCCGGAGATGACCGCGCCCGCATGACCCATGGTGCGGCCGGCCGGCGCCGTGCGCCCGGCGATGAAGCCAGCCATCGGCTTTTTGCGGCCGCGCTTGGCTTCGTCCTTGAGGAACTGCGCGGCGTCTTCCTCGGCCGAACCGCCGATCTCGCCGATCATGATGATCGACTTGGTCTCGTCGTCGGCGAGGAACATCTCGAGCACGTCGATGAACTCGGTGCCCTTGACGGGGTCGCCGCCAATGCCGACGGCGGTGGTCTGGCCGAGGCCGACATTGGTGGTCTGGAACACGGCCTCATAGGTAAGTGTTCCCGAGCGCGAAACAACGCCGACCGAGCCCTTGCGGAAGATGTTTCCGGGCATGATGCCGATCTTGCATTCGTTGGGCGTGAGCACGCCCGGGCAGTTCGGCCCAATCAGGCGCGAGGTCGAGCGGTCGAGCCTGGCCTTGACCCTGATCATGTCCATCACCGGGATGCCTTCGGTGATGCAGATGATCAGCGGGATCTCGGCCTCGATCGCTTCGAGGATGGCTTCGGCGGCACCCGCCGGCGGCACATAGACGACCGAAGCGTTGGCACCGGTCTTTTCCTTGCCCTCGGCGACCGTGGCGAAGATCGGCAGGTTTTCACCCTTTGAGCCGGTCCACGTCTCGCCACCTTTCTTGGGGTGGATGCCGCCGACCATTTTCGTGCCGTGATAAGCCAGCGCCTGTTCGGTGTGAAACGTGCCGGTCTTGCCGGTCAGGCCCTGCACCAGCACCTTGGTGTTCTTGTCGACGAGAATGGACATGGGAGCCCTTTTCTAAAAACCGTTGATCGAGGAAAACATGGTCAGAGCCGCTTCAGGTCAGCGACCGTGAGGTCGCTCTTGGCATTGCCGGTGTTGAGCGTCGTCGCCGGCTCGAACATCAGCACGACCGGTTCCGCGGTGAGCGAACGCGGCCGGTGCTCGACACCGCGCGGTACGACGATGAAGTCGCCCTCGCCGAGCTCGACCGGACCGTCACGGAAATCGATGGCGATACGCCCGCGCAGCACGAGGAAGGCTTCATCCTCATGGTCATGCGCATGCCAGTCGAACATCTCGCCGAACTTGGCGACCTTCGCCTGGCTGTCGTTGACGTCGCCGGCGATATGCGGATCGAAAACCTTGGTGATGGTCCGATCCGCCGCCTCGACGAGGTTTATCTTGCGCGGAGGCATCCGCTCAGCCCTTTACCGCCGCCACGATCTTCTTGGCTGCATCGTCGAGATCGTCGGCCGACACGACGTTGAGGCCGCTGTCGTTGATGATCTTCTTGCCGAGCTCGGCATTGGTGCCTTCCAGGCGCACCACCAGCGGCACTTCCAGGCCGACTTCCTTGACCGCGGCAATGACGCCCTCGGCAATGATGTCGCACTTCATGATGCCGCCGAAGATGTTGATCAGGATGCCCTTGACCGCCGGATCCCGGGTGATGATCTTGAACGCCGCCGTGACTTTTTCCTTGGATGCGCCGCCACCGACATCGAGGAAGTTGGCGGGCTCGGCGCCATAGAGCTTGATGATGTCCATCGTCGCCATGGCGAGGCCGGCGCCGTTGACCATGCAGCCGATATTGCCGTCGAGCGCGACATAGGCGAGGTCGTATTTCGACGCCTCGATCTCCTTCTCGTCCTCTTCGGTGGTGTCGCGCAGTTCGAGCACGTCGGGGTGGCGGAACAGCGCGTTGTTGTCGAACGACACTTTCGCGTCGAGCACGCGCAGCCGGCCGTTCTTCATGACGATCAGCGGGTTGACCTCGAGCAGGCTCATATCCTTCTCGACGAAGGCCTTGTAGAGGATCGGGAACAGCGTATCACCGTCCTTGGCCGCATCGCCGTCGAGCTTGAGCGCGCCGTTGAGCGCCATCAGGTCGGTTGTTGTGACGCCTTTTTCCGGATCGATGGCGACGGTGATGATCTTTTCCGGCGTGTCATGGGCGACCGCCTCGATGTCCATGCCGCCTTCGGTCGAGACGACGAAGGCAATGCGGCCGACCGAACGGTCGACCAGGATCGACAGATAGAGCTCGCGTTCGATGTCGGCGCCGTCCTCGATGTAGAGACGGTTGACCTGTTTGCCGGCCGGGCCGGTCTGCTTGGTCACCAGCGTGTTGCCCAGCATCTCGTTGGCGTTGGCGACGACGTCGGCCACCGATTTCGCCAGCCGCACCCCGCCCTTGGCGTCCGGGCCGAGCTCGGTGAATTTGCCCTTGCCGCGGCCGCCGGCATGGATCTGGCTCTTCACCACATAAAGCGGGCCCGGCAGCGCCTTGGCGGCGGCTTCCGCTTCGCTCGCCTTGAACACCGGCACGCCTTCGGCCACGGGCGCGCCAAAGCTCTTCAGCAGCGCCTTGCCCTGATACTCATGGATGTTCATCTGGATGGTCTCCGGATCGACTGGGGGTTCACTTGCTGGAGATTCATTTGGAGGCGAGTTGCGGCGCGATCTTGACGCAGGCCTCGGTCAGGCCCTGCACCGTCGCCACAGAGGAGTCGAACATCTTCTGCTCGCTCTTGTTGAGCTCGATCTCGATAATACGCTCGACGCCGCCGGCGCCGATCACCACGGGAACGCCGACATAGGTGTTCTTGACGCCATACTGGCCGGAGAGATACGCCGCGCAGGGCAGCACGCGCTTCTTGTCCTTGAGATAGGCTTCAGCCATCGAGATCGCCGAAGCGGCCGGCGCGTAATAGGCCGAACCGGTCTTGAGCAGGCCGACGATCTCGGCGCCCCCGTCGCGGGTGCGCTGCACGATCTGGTCGAGCTTCCCCTTCGAGGTCCAGCCCATCTTGATGAGGTCGGGCAGCGGAATGCCCGATACCGTCGAATAGCGGATCATCGGCACCATGGAATCGCCGTGGCCGCCGAGCACGAAGGCGGTGACGTCCTCGACCGAGACCTTGAATTCCTCGGCCAGGAAATAGCGGAAGCGCGCGCTGTCGAGCACGCCGGCCATGCCGACGACATGGCTATTGGGCAGGCCCGAGAACTTCTGCAGCGCCCAGACCATGGCGTCGAGCGGGTTTGTGATGCAGATGACGAAGGCCTTCGGCGCATACTTCTTCAGCCCGGCGCCGACCTGTTCCATGACCTTGAGATTGATGCCCAAAAGGTCGTCGCGGCTCATGCCGGGCTTGCGCGGCACACCGGCGGTGACGATGCAGACATCGGCGCCTTCGATGCCGGCATACTCGTTGATGCCGGTGAGCCTGGAGTCGAAGCCATCGACCGGCGACGACTGCGCGATATCGAGCCCCTTGCCCTGCGGGATACCTTCGGCAATATCGAACAGCACCACGTCGCCGAGGTCCTTGAGGCCGATCATGTGAGCGAGCGTGCCGCCGATCATGCCAGAGCCGATAAGCGCTATCTTGTTGCGTGCCATGTGAGGATGTTTTCCCTTTGTCGGTTACGACGTCTCAAATCTCTGGTGACTTGATGGCGGCGTCGAAGAAGAGGCCGGAATGCTGCGGGGAACCGCGAATTTTCGCCGCACCCAATAGCCCCGGCACAGAAAAAATTCAAACGATTATTTTGGCGTCAGCATTTTCAATCGGTTAGATCATTTGGGATTTACGTAAACGTCAAAGTTTGTAAGCCGACTTGGGAAGAAGTAGCCGATGAAGATGGAGATCGTAAGGCCGGATGCGGGCGATGACGCCCTTGTGATGCGGGTAGCCGAGGTCGGCGGGACAGCGTCCCCCTCTGTCTTGCCGACGGGGGGCACGAAAGATCGCTACCAACGGATCTCTGGAAACTCAGGCCTGCGCCTGCTTTGCATCTAGCGCCGGCTTCCCTTTCTGCCGCTCCGCCCAATCCTCCAGCCAGTCGCGGCTTTGCATCTCGGTCAGCCGCGATGCGGTGCGCTCGAACTCGAAGACTTCGACGCCGCGCTTGGCTGCATAAAGCGCTTGCGGCGGCGCTTCGGCGCTCATCACCAGCCGCACATGATGGTCGTAGAGCGTGTCGATCAGAAGGATGAAGCGCTTGGCTTCGTTGCGCTTGCCTTCGCCGAGCACCGGGACGTGGTCGATGAAAATGGTTGAGAAGCGCCCGGCGATTGCCAGGAAATCGCGCGCGCCAAGCGGCTTCTCGCAGAGATCGGCGAAGGAGAACCGCGCCGCATCGCCCGCCGCACGCGGCACGATCACCTGCCGTCCTTTGAGGGCAATCGATGTCTCGGCGGTCGGCGCGCCCCGCGTCATGGCTTGCCAGGCCTCGTCGAGTAGCTGGTCCGCCGCCGCATCGGCCGGCGTGACATAGACCGGTGTCCGGGCGAGCTTTTCCAGCCGGTAGTCTTTGTCGGCATCGAGCGCCAGCACCTGTGTGTGCCGCTCCAGTATGCCGATAAAGGGCAGGAAAAGCTGGCGGTTCAGCCCGTCGCTGTAGAGGTTTTCCGGCGCCACATTCGAGGTGGCGACCAGCACCACGCCGCTGGCAAACAGCGCCGAAAACAACCTGGACAGGATCATCGCGTCGGCAATGTCGGTGACCGAGAACTCGTCGAAGCACAGCACCCAGGCTTGCTCGGCAAGGGCCTTGGCCACCGGCGGGATCGGATCGTCTTCCCTGACGTCGCCATTCTTGCGCGCCTGCCGGTGCTTCTGGATACGGTCCTGCACGTCGGCCATGAAGTCGTTGAAGTGGACGCGGCGCTTGCGCCGCACCGGCAGCAAGTCGAAGAACATGTCCATCAGCATGGTCTTGCCGCGACCGACGCCGCCATGGATGTAGAGGCCTTTGACGGCCTCATGGGTCTCGCGCTTGCGGGCGAACAGCCAGCCCAGCGCGCTCGACTTATGCGCCAGCCGCTTGGCCGAAATCTCATCGGTCAGCCGGTCAAGCGCCGCAACGATCCGTTCCTGCGCCGGATCGCGGTCGATCGTACCGGTTTCCACCAGATGGTCGTAGCGCTGCCTGACGGTCGCATGGGTCTGAAGGCCGTCACGCAGATGCATCGGTCACGTCGTTCTGGAGCAATTCCGGGAACCGGAATTGCGTAAAACAAAAACTATCTCGTAAGTGAAATCGGCTGGCCGTTGGAAGTCTGGCCGTCGAATTTCGAGCCGCCCGAGGAATAGAGCCGCGCCAGCGCACCGCCGCTCTCGTCATAGAGCGTCAGCTGTTTGCCGGCGACGTTCCACGACTTGATGCCGTCCATCGGCGCCGGGCAATGCAGCGGCCCGGCGCGGAAGCCGGCGCCGAATTTGGTCTGCGGTGTCGCCACCTTGCAGCTCTGGCCCGCAACGCTGGCGTTCCAGACACCGGCGACGCTGGCGGCGGTCACGTCGGAAGCGCCGGCCGGCGCCGAGCCGTCCGAAGGCAGCGCGGCGACCTGGGTGTTCGCCGGCGCGGTCGGGAATTGCGAAGGGTCGGTGGTGCCGGGCGATGCCGGCGGCGGCAGTTGGTTCGCCGTCACCTTGCCGGCGGGCGCGGCCTCCAGCGGTGCCGGCTGCTGGTCATCCATCGAGGAAAAACGTGAGGTCGAACAGCCACTCGCAACGAGGGCCGCCAGCGATACGGCCACCAGACCGGTTTTCGAAAAAGTCATTCCAACCTCCGTCGGATCCGGCTGGGGGGAAGCCGTCCGCACAATCTCACCCCCACCAAGATGGAGAAGGTGGCGAAATTTCAACCCGATATGGTTAAAATACAGTTTGCAGCAAGAATTGTTGCAAATTTATCGCAATCGCCACGGCTGACCGTTTGTCGCGCGTCGCTTGGGAATTCCGGTCAACACTTCGTCGGTGGACGCTTGCGCGAACCGCCTCAGCGCCTATGTCTGGAAAACGAAACCCTGCTGGAGCCGCAAATTGGCCGCGAGAAAGACTGTCGCCAATCGCTATTACAGCGGCCCGCCCAGCGACCATTTCGACGGCGCATTGTTCTTCAATCCCGACGGCCAGCCACCCGGCCGTTTCGCCGACCTGCTGAAATGGCAGTTGAATGGCCAGCGCTCGAAATGGCCGGCGAGCGATGCAAGCCCCTTTCCGCAGGCAAAGCCGGCGACAAGGGTCGAGGGCGCCGCGCTGGAAGTGACCATGATTGGTCATTCCACCTTGCTGGTCCAGACGGCAGGTCTGAACATTCTTACCGATCCGGTTTGGTCGCTGCGCGCGTCGCCGCTTTCCTTCGCCGGACCAAAACGCATCAATGCGCCAGGCATCGCCTTTGCCGACCTGCCGCCGATCGACCTCGTGCTGGTCAGCCACAACCATTACGACCATCTCGACCTCGCCACGTTGAAGCGGCTGAAGGCCGGCCACGACCCGCTGGTGCTCACTCCGCTCGGCAACGACGCCATCATCGAAGCCGCCGTGCCCGGCATGCGACTGTCGGCGCATGACTGGGGCGACAGGGTCGAGATCGGCAATGGCGCCGCCGTCCATGTAGAGCCGGTGCATCACTGGTCGGCGCGTGGCGCCCGCGACCGGCGCATGGCGCTGTGGGCCGGCTTCGTCGTCGAAACGCCTGACAGCAAGCTCTATTTCGCCGGCGACACCGGCTTTCACAATGGCATCAACTACCGGCGGATGGCCGAGAAACATGGCGGTTTCCGCTTCGCCATCCTGCCGATCGGCGCCTATGAACCGCGCTGGTTCATGGCGCCGCAGCACCAGAACCCCTGGGAAGCGGTGCAAGGCATGACGCTGTGCAATGCCGCCCATGCCGCCGGCTGTCATTGGGGAACTTTCCAGCTCACTGACGAGCCGATCGACGAGCCGGCGCGCAAATTGACCGAGGCGCTTGACGATCAAGGCATTCCACGGCAGCGCTTTCGCGCCTTGCGGCCGGGCGAGGTATGGAATGTACCGGAGCACATAGTGCCCTGATCCGCATCGGTTTCGACGGAACCCCAGCGCGGCAACAGCGTTTTCATGCGGTTGAAAAATCTGTCGGTTGCGAGGCATCGCCATGCTCAAATGGATCATCATCCTCCTGATCGTCGCCGCGGCGGCGAGCCTGCTCGGCATGCCGGCGCTGGCAGGTGCTGCCGCCACCGGCGCGCGCATCCTTATCGGCATCGTTCTGATCATCTTCCTGCTGGTGGTGCTGGGCATTTTCGCCGTCACGTAAGTCCGGCGCTTTCGCCGTGACCAAGCGGCTGCGCACTGGTAATTCCTGCCCGTTTCCGCCATATAGCGCCAAACGGACACGGAATTTTTCGGAGCAATGGCCAGCACTGCCCCTTTCGCCAAGATGAACGGCATCGGCAACGAGATCATCGTTGCCGATATGCGCGGCCGTGCCGATCGAGTGACGGCGGCGGCGGCGATTGCGCTGAACGCCGATGCCGCGACCAGCTTCGACCAGATCATGGCGATCCACGATGCCAGGACGCCGGGCACCGCTTTTTTCATCGACATATTGAACTCCGACGGAACCGGTGCGCAGGCCTGCGGCAATGGCATGCGCTGCGTCGTCCAGGCGCTCGCCGCCGAGACCGGCCAGAAGATCTTCACCTTCGAAACCGTGGCGGGCATCCTCAATGCGCGCGAACATGCCGACGGTTCGATCTCGGTCGATATGGGCACGCCGCGCTTCGGCTGGCAGGATATCCCGCTGGCCGAGGAATTCCGCGACACCCGCATGATCGAGCTGCAGATCGGCCCGATCGACGCGCCGGTGCTGCATTCACCCTCGGTCGTCTCGATGGGCAATCCGCACGCCATCTTTTGGGTCGACAATAACGTCTGGTCCTATGAGCTCGACCGCTTCGGCCCGCTGCTCGAGAACCACCCGATGTTCCCCGAGCGCGCCAACATAACCATCGCGCAGGTCACTTCGCCCGAAACAATGGTCATCCGCACCTGGGAACGCGGCGCCGGCCTGACCAAGGCCTGCGGCTCGGCCTCCTGTGCGGCCGTGGTGGCCGCGGCCCGTACCAACCGGACCGGCCGCAGCGTCGGTCTGTTGACGCCAGGCGGCGGTACGCTGCATGTCGAATGGCGCGACGATGACCATGTGGTGCTGACCGGCGCCGCCGAATGGGAATTTTCCGGCAGCTTCGACCCGTCGAACGGGACATGGGCCCGCGACACCGAAAGCGCGGCCTGATGTCCGCTCTGCCCAAGAGCCCGATGTCCCAGGGCATCGATGTCGTCACCTTCGGCTGTCGGCTCAACACCTATGAATCGCAGGTGATGCGGCGCGAGGCTGAAAGTGCCGGTCTGGGCGCGCTGGAAGGTGGCGCCGTGATCTTCAACACCTGCGCCGTGACAGGCGAAGCAGTGCGCCAGGCCAAGCAGGCGATCCGCAAGGCCCGCCGCGATAACCCGCGGGCGCGCATCATCGTCACCGGCTGCGCCGCGCAGACCGAGCCTGAAAAATTCGCCGCCATGGACGAGGTCGATCTCGTGCTTGGCAATGAGGAGAAGCTGAAGGCGCATTCCTATCGCGCGCTGCCGGATTTCGGCGTCAACGACACCGAGAAGGCGCGCGTCAACGATATCTTTTCGGTGCGTGAGACCGCAGGCCACATGGTCGACGCCATCGAGGGCCGGGCACGCGCTTTCGTCCAGGTGCAGAACGGCTGCGACCACCGCTGCACCTTTTGCATCATTCCCTACGGCCGCGGCAATTCGCGCTCGGTGCCGATGGGCGCCGTGGTCGAGCAGGTCAAGCGGCTCGCCGGCAACGGCTATGCCGAGATCGTTCTGACCGGCGTCGACATGACCAGTTTTGGGGCCGATCTGCCGGGCGCGCCGAAGCTTGGCAGGCTGGTGAAGACCATCCTCAGGCAGGTGCCCGATGTGAAGCGCCTGCGGCTGTCCTCTATCGATTCGGTCGAAGCTGACGACGATTTGCTCGATGCCATCGCCACCGAGCCCAGGCTGATGCCGCATTTGCATCTGTCGCTGCAATCGGGCGACGACATGATCCTGAAGCGGATGAAGCGAAGGCACCTACGCGATCAGTCGATCCGCTTCTGCGAGGATGTGCGCAAGCTGCGCCCCGGTATCGTCTTTGGCGCCGACATCATCGCCGGCTTCCCGACCGAGACCGACGAAATGTTCGAGAACTCGGAAAAAATTGTCGAGGAGTGTGGCCTGACCCATCTCCACGTCTTCCCCTTCAGCCCACGCGAAGGCACGCCCGCCGCGCGCATGCCGCAGCTCCGCCGCGAGGTCGTCAAGCAGCGCGCCGCCCGGCTGCGTGCCGCCGGTGAAGCTGCCTATTTCAGGCATCTGTCGTCGCTCACCGGAACGCGCCAGTCGATCCTGATCGAGCGCGACGGCCTTGGCCGCACCGAGGGTTTTACGCTTGCCGCACTCGGCACGGGCGCACCGGGTGAGATCGTCGGGGCTGAGATATCAGGCCACGATGGTAGCAGGCTGATCGCGGCGCCCCTTGCCGCCCGCGCCGCCTGAGAAACGCAAAGCATGGCTGGTTTTTTCAAGAAGATATTTTCGTTCGGCAAGAAAGAGGTTGTCGAGGAGCGGATCGACGAGACCGCCCCGCTGCCGCCGATCAAATGGGAAGCACTCGATACGCTGAAGCCGGCGGCCGAACAGGTCGTTCCGGAGTTCTTGAAGCGCGACGAGCCGCGGCCCGAGGCGGGAACGACGCCCGCGCCGGTAGTCGAGCCGGAGGTAATTCCTGCGCCGCAACCGGCGCCTGTCGAGGAACCGGCGCCCGAGCCGGAGCCAACCATCCCGCCAGTACCGGAGCCGGCTGTTCCCTCAGAGCCAGAACCTCTGCCGGAGGCCGAGCCGGCAGAAGAACCAGCGCCCGAGACGCCAGCCGAGCCGCCGGCTCCCGAGGAGATACCAACACCTCCCGCCGTTCCGGAACCCACGCCCGAACCGCAGCCGCAAGAAGTCCCTGCTCCGGCGCCGGCCGAGCCGGAGATCGTCCCGTCGCGGCCGGAAAAGCAGCCGGAGACGGCCCCGGTCGAAGTGCCGACGCCTGTCGAGGTTCCGGCAGAAACACCAGCGCCGATCGAGGTGCCGACACCGGCGCCGTCCCCTCTTCAGCCGTCTTCAGAGGCCGGCACCGCCCCTCATCCGCCTGCCGGCACCTTCTCCCCGTATAGAGACGGGGAGAAGGAG
>NZ_RZTC01000331.1:0-290 GCF_004023165.1 Mesorhizobium sp. M7A.F.Ca.MR.176.00.0.0
CACGACACGGATGCCACCGAGGTTCTCATCCATCACCCGGCTCAGCACCGACAGCCGCTCTTGCAACGTCAGCCAGGTGCTGCGCAGCGCCAGCTGCGTGACCGAGGACCGCCAGGCGACGAACGGCACAAAACTCAGGCTGAGCAGCCCGAGCACGAGATCGGTGCTGATCAGCAGATAAGCGCCGACGCCGATCAGCACGCCGAGCAGCACGACGCGCAGGATGCCGGTGGAGAAGAACATGCGCACGCCGTCGAGATCGAGCAGGCCGAGCGTGATGAGATCGCCGG
>NZ_RZTC01000332.1:0-283 GCF_004023165.1 Mesorhizobium sp. M7A.F.Ca.MR.176.00.0.0
AATCTCCCCCCTTGAGGGGGAGATGTCCGGCAGGACAGAGGGGGGCGCCTCGCGCCGAAGTTTCCCCTTCCGCGCCGCGACCTTCGGCAACATCACCATCGCCCTCGCCCCGGATCGCGGCCGCTCCGCCGACCGCCGCGCCGACTACCACGACCCGACGCTGCCGCCGCGCCATGCATTGCTCGCCTTCGGCCTGTGGCTGCGCAAGTCGCTCGGCGTCCACGCGCTTGTCCATGTCGGCGCGCATGGCACGCTGGAGTGGCTGCCGGGCAAGACCGTTGCG
>NZ_RZTC01000333.1:0-274 GCF_004023165.1 Mesorhizobium sp. M7A.F.Ca.MR.176.00.0.0
CGAGCAGCTCGAAATGGAAGGCTTCAGGGAACTGGTCAACGGAAGCTCGCTGACCACCGAAGAACTCTACCGGCGCGCCACCAACAATTGCTATATCCATGCCGAGGACGCGTGCCGGTTGGGGCTGGTCGCCGAAGTGCTTGGCTAGGCCGATTGGACGGTTGTGCAAAGCCCGAACCGTTTGGCTTCGCCATATCCGTCAATCCCCTTCAGACTGAACAAAGTTTTGCAGGAACAGCGTGGCAGCTTAGGATGAGCACCCGATGATGGGCAC
>NZ_RZTC01000334.1:0-273 GCF_004023165.1 Mesorhizobium sp. M7A.F.Ca.MR.176.00.0.0
AGGCACATGCGGAGGTCACCCCGAAGACCGGCCCGCGCAAGCCGAGGCTCAAGCTAAGATGGACGGAAGCGGCGCTGGGCATCACCTTTACTCCAGTGAAGAGTTCAGCACGGATTGCGCTACCCAAAAGCAGTGAGCGGTAAGTTTGTTCTGTTGCGTATGAACCGGTAAATCCGACGCCCACTGTCGCGCCGAAGCGATGGGCATTCCCCTCGTCCCAGGAAAGTCCGGCCTGCCGCATGGCTTCGCGCGCTGCAAGCACGGCGAGCAAGC
>NZ_RZTC01000335.1:0-273 GCF_004023165.1 Mesorhizobium sp. M7A.F.Ca.MR.176.00.0.0
AGGCACATGCGGAGGTCACCCCGAAGACCGGCCCGCGCAAGCCGAGGCTCAAGCTCACCTGGGCGGCGGCGGCGCTTGGCATCGTTTTGGGTACAGCGAGGATGCCAACTCGCCTCGCGCCGTCCAAAAGGAGGGCCCGGTAAGTTTCCTCCATCACATCCCAGCCCAAGCCGCCGACGCCCACTGTCGCGCCGAAGCGATGGGCATTCCTCTCGTCGCAGGAAAGTCCGGCCTGCCGCATGGCTTCGCGCGCTGCAAGCACGGCGAGCAAGC
>NZ_RZTC01000336.1:0-270 GCF_004023165.1 Mesorhizobium sp. M7A.F.Ca.MR.176.00.0.0
ACGATTTTTACCAAGCGCCTCCTTGTACGCAAATGATAATGACCGTTGCTGGCTTTGGAGCCATTCTTCAGCACTCAAGATCAGCATTATTCAAAGGACGTTCATATGAATTTCCCCATCGGCGGCGAGCAACCTATTTTCCCCGAGGAACTGGGCACGCTGAGGATTGTATTCTCGCAGCTTTGTGAGGAACACGAGATTCTAACCACTTCCGGTGAGGCCGGGGAACTCGCCTCAGAGTTGGTCCGACTGTTTCAAACAGGCATCAAA
>NZ_RZTC01000337.1:0-269 GCF_004023165.1 Mesorhizobium sp. M7A.F.Ca.MR.176.00.0.0
ACGATTTTTACCAAGCGCCGCCTTGTACGCAAATGATAATGACCGTTGCTGGCTTGGAGCCATTCTTCAGCGCTCAAGATCAGTATTATTCAAAGGACGTTCATATGAATTTCCCCATCGGCGGCGCGCAACCTATTTTCCCTGAGGAACTGGGCACGCTGAGGATTGTATTTTCGCAGCTTTGTGAGGAACACGAGATTCTAACCACTTCTGTTGAGGCCGGGGAACTCGCCTCAGAGTTGGTCCGACTGTTTCAAACAGGCATCAAA
>NZ_RZTC01000338.1:0-268 GCF_004023165.1 Mesorhizobium sp. M7A.F.Ca.MR.176.00.0.0
TTGCTGCACCAGCCGAAGAGCCGGTGGCGCTTGCCCCGGCCAATGACGACGCGCCGAGCACGGAGAAGCCGAAGAAGCCACGCCGTGCCGCCAAGCCAAAGAAGGCCGCGGCCGAAATTGTCGCCGATGAGCCGGCTGCGGAGGTGGAAGCACCGGTCGACACGCCGGTCACCGCATCCGACGAGGCAGCCATCGCTTCTGTCGAGGAGGCACCGAAGGCCCGCTCGTCGCGGCGCAAGCCGGCGGCGGCGAATGCGCCGGTCGAGCC
>NZ_RZTC01000339.1:0-262 GCF_004023165.1 Mesorhizobium sp. M7A.F.Ca.MR.176.00.0.0
TGCCGACGCGGCGGCGGCGCTGTGGATCGAAGGCGAACTGGTCCACCTTGAGGACCTCGTCCTGCACGACGCCCACATGGATATCCGCACTCCGACACATGATCTCACCCGGGCGCATGCCGTGCTGCGCGCCCGCCGCCACATTTTTGGCAATAAACCCGACTGGGCGCTCGGCCGCGACGGGTTATTGGCGCTGACTGGTCGCGGCGGTGCGGCGGCGGAGCCGGCACAAAATGGCCGGGACGGCGAGGGGGCCTCATCT
>NZ_RZTC01000340.1:0-254 GCF_004023165.1 Mesorhizobium sp. M7A.F.Ca.MR.176.00.0.0
GATGCCTGCCGACCGGTCCTGCAGGGTTTCGACCGAGCCGCCGGTGGTGACGTCGACTTTCCTGGCGAAGCCGCCTGAACCAGCCGAGCCGCCGACGCCGACAGCCACGAGACCCGCGCCACCGAGAGCGAAGCCGCCATTGCCGCCGCCGCCGCCCACCGACTGGGCGAGGATGCCGATGGAATCGGTGCCGCGCGTCGTGACCTTGGCGTTTGCGATGTTGTAGGTGACCTCGTCTCCGTTGCCGGCCGCGC
>NZ_RZTC01000034.1:0-11929 GCF_004023165.1 Mesorhizobium sp. M7A.F.Ca.MR.176.00.0.0
GTAGGGGAGTAGCCAGCCACTATTCACGTTCACAATTCCATCCCCATTCGCTATTCACTGCTCACCATTCCCCTATTCCCCTATTCCCCTATTCCCTTACTCCCCTAGGATTGCCATCATGCAACTCAGTCTCGACCAGGCAAAAGGACTGTGCCGGATGGCGGCACTTGGCGCTGGCGCCAATGAGGAAGCGGCACAATCGCTCACTGCTTCGATCATATCAGCCGAGGCCGAAGGGCTTTCCTCGGTCGGTCTGTCGCATTTCATCGACTATCTCGAGGCGCTGGAAGCCGGACGCATCGACGGCAATGCCGACCCGGTGATCACCCGGCCGGCGCTTGCGGTCTATCTCTCCGATGCACGCCGGGGGCTGGCGCATACCGGCTTCGACCGCACCATCGACGACCTCGCCAAGGCGGCAAAGCTGTTCGGCGTCGCCATCTTCTCGCAGAAGAACGCCTATACATGCGGCGCTCTGGGCTATTTCACCGGCAGGCTGGCAGCACTTGGTCTGGTGTCGTTCGCCGCCACCAACGGCCCGGCCGTGCTTGCCGGCTCGGGCTCGGTCAAGCCGGTCTACTGCACCAACCCGATGTCGTTTGCCGCGCCTGCCGCCGACGGCGCGCCGCTGGTCATCGACCAGTCGTCGAGCGCCACCGCTTTCGTCAACATCCGCAAAGCGGCCGAGGAGGGCAAGACGATCCCTGAAGGCTGGGCGCTGGACGCCAGCGGCAACCCGACCACCGATCCCGCCGCCGCCATGAAGGGCGCAATGCTCGCCTTCGGCGGCCAGCGCGGCGCCAACATCGCGCTGATGGTCGAGGTGCTGGCGGCGGGCCTGTCGGGCGCCAACTGGTCGCTCGACGCGCCATGGTTCAGCGGTGGACCGGACAGCCCCGGCACGGGGCTGTTCGTGCTTGCTATCGAACCCAAGCTGCTCGATCCGGATTTCGAGCAACGAATGAAGGACCAGCTCGATCGGCTGCGGCGGCGCTTCGGCGTGCATGTGCCCGGTCGTGCCCGCGCAGAGGCCGCCGAGAAGGCGCAAGCGCGGGGCATCACGGCATCCAAGGCGGTGGTGCAGCGCATTTCCGAATTCGCCGCACGCTATTCTTCCTGAATAGTTTTTTATATCAAATAGTTATCTGAAATCTGCCCGCCGCAGGCGCGGCGCGGTGCGATTTTCTTTGCGCGCTGCTGAACCTTTCCGCGCCTTGCTGCGACCCAGCTTTGTCCAGGGCAAGGCGAGCTTGCCCGATCCACACCGGGAGAAGCAGCAAACCGAAATCGAAAGCCTGCATCACGCGAAGGCCGGTCCTTCGCGCCTCGGAAACCTCAACCCAAATCAAAGGAAATTGTCATGACCAACACCAAGATCACCATGCTGACCGCCGTCCTTCTGCTCGGCTCGTTCATGGGTGCCACACAGGCAGCCACCCTGAAGGCCGCGCCGGCCAAGCCGGCCAGCCCGGGTGTCATCGCCGCCCCGAGCGGCGGCGCCACCGAAGACCATTACTGCAAGAACGGCCATGCAAAATTCGCCAATTGCAGCGCCGATTTCGTCGCCGCCTGCAAGAAGGTTGGTGGCACCATGTCGGATGTTCAGGGCTGGGGTGGGCGTACTTGCTTCACGCCCTCCTGATACCGTCTCAGGTCAGGCCGCTCCGTCGGCCCCTGACTTCGCATGGATGTCACCCGGAAAACCCCGCTTCGGCGGGGTTTTCTGCGTTTTGATCGCACAACGAATAAAACATTCTTGTTTTGGTCAACTTTTGTTCATTTGACTTCGGCCGACCCGACCGGCCGTTTGCGCTAATTGAGCAAAACAGAGGAGCTATAATGTCGGCAAGCACGGACAACCCCCGCAACGCCCTTGTCATCCCGGTCCTTGGCAGGCTTTACGCGGCTCTGCACGATGGTGCCGAAACCGTTCTTCGCGTCGTCGCCGGCGGGTTTTTCGCCATCCATGGTTCGCAGAAGATCACCAATCCTTTCGGCGCTGCCGAGATGGTCGAGGGTCTCGGTTTCTATCCGGGCGCGTTGTGGTCGTTGCTTCTGGCCTGCACTGAATTCTTCGGCGGCATCTTCATTGCCATCGGGTTTTTGACGCGGCCGGCCGCCTTTGCCGGCCTGTTCGTGCTGCTGGTCACGGTCTGGTTCCACTGGGTCACGATGGACCAAGGCTATTCGGGCGCGGAAAAGTCGCTGCTTTGGGCGGCGATCCTGCTCTTTTTCGTCATTCGCGGCGGCAACCGCCATTCGGTCGACGCCCGTATGGGCAAAGCGTTCTGACAGGCTGATAGCGACGACGCGTCGCCCTTTGCCTTTGGCACGAAACGGATTATGAAACGGCTTCAGCCAAGCTTGCGAGCGCCGGAGCCAGCCATGACCGAAATCCTGCAGACCCCAAAGCTCGTCGTCGTCTTTGGCGGGTCAGGCTTTGTCGGCCGCCATGTCGTGCGCGCGTTGGCCAAGCGCGGCTATCGCATCCGGGTCGCCTGCCGGCGGCCCGATCTTGCCGGCCATTTGCAGCCGCTTGGCAATGTCGGCCAGATCCAGCCGGTGCAGGCCAATGTGCGCATGCGCTGGTCGGTAGACCGCGCCGTGCAGGGCGCCGACCACGTCGTCAATCTGGTCGCCATCCTGCATGAGAGCGGCCGGCAGAAATTCTCCGCCGTGCACGAGTTCGGCGCCCGCGCAGTGGCCGAGGCCGCACGCTCGGTCGGCGCCGGCCTGACCCACATTTCTGCGCTTGGCGCCGATCTGGACTCCGAATCAGACTACGCGCGCACCAAGGCGCTTGGCGAAAAGGCTGTGCTGGAGACGATCAAGGACGCCGTGATCTTCCGGCCGTCGATCAATTTCGGACCCGAAGACGGCTTCTTCAACCGCTTCGCCAACATGGCGCGCTATTCGCCGGTGCTGCCGCTGATCGGCGGCGGCCAGACCAAGTTCCAGCCGGTCTATGTCGGCGACGTGGCCGAAGCGGTGGCGCGCTCGGTCGACGGCAAGGTGGATGGCGGCCAGATCTATGAACTTGGTGGACCGAAGGTGCTCACCTTCAAGCAGTGCATGGAAGAGCTGCTCGACGTGATCGAGCGCAAGCGGCTGCTGGTGCCGGTGCCGTGGTGGGTGGCCAACATCCAGGCCTCGATCCTCGGCCTGTTGCCCAATCCGCTGCTGACCAAGGACCAGGTGACGCAGTTGCGCGAGCACAACATCGTTTCGGACGCCGCCAACAAGACCAACAGGACGCTTGCAGGGCTCGGCATCCAGCCGCAATCGATCGCGACGATCCTGCCCAGCTATCTCTGGCGCTACCGCGCCGCCGGCCAGTTCCAGCAACGCAAGCCTGCTGCTTGATTTATCACAACCGTCTGAAGCTGTGTCTCATGCCTGTCGCGGCGTGACCCGCATCGGCAGACCGCCTTGGGGCTGCGTGGTCAGTTTCTGTACCGGCCAGGGTTTGGTTTCGGCTGTCGTGTCGAAGCGGAAGCGCGACAGCATGATCGCCAGCGCGATGATCGCCTCCTGCATGGCGAAGCTGGCGCCGATGCAGACGCGCGGACCCGCGCCAAACGGCAGATACTGGAAGCGGTCGATCTTTTCGCGATTTCCCGGATGGAAGCGCTCCGGCAGGAAGGCATCCGGCCGGTCCCACAGTTTCCTGTGGCGATGCACGACCCAGGGCATCACCAGCACCGCGGCGTGCTTGGGGATATGAAGATCCTTCCACATTTCCGGTTCGATCGGCTCGCGGTTGATCGACGGCGCCGGCGGATACAGCCTGAGCGCTTCGTCGAAAGCCGCACGCGTGAACGGCATGGCATCGAGCCATTTCGTCGGATCGGGCTCGCGCGCCAACACCTGGTCGATCTCCTGCTCGACCCGGTCGCGCTCCCACGGTGATTCAGCCAGGCAATACAGTGTCCAGCCCAGCGCACGCGCCGTCGTCTCATGGCCGGCGCCGATGAAGGTGATGATGTTGTCCTCGACCTCGGCCCGCGTCAGCCCGTCGGGTCCCTCGGCCTTGAGCAGCAGCGTCAGGAAATCCTGCGGCACGGCATCGGGGTCGCGCTTGAATTTCGCTTCGCGCATCTTGACCGTATCGGTGACGATCTTGCGGAAATAGGCCATGGTCTTGCGGCCGCGGATACGGGTCAGCCTCGGCAGCCAGTCGGGCGCGCGCAACAGATCGAGCGGATCGACGCGACCCATGGTCTCGAACAGGCGGTCGATCTCGTTGGCGAAACTGCCGGGCTCGCCTGATATCTCGCCGGAAAACAGCGTCTCGGCCAGGATGTCGTAGGTGAGCAGCGTCATGTCATGGGCGATGTCGGACGTGCCGCCGTCTTCGTAGCGGGCGACGAAGTCCAGCGTGCGTCTCAGCATCGGCTGGGCGAAGCCGAAGATGTGGCGCGGCGTGAACACCGGCGCCATCGCCTTGCGCGACCGCTTCCAGACCTCGCCCTCGGCGGTCAGCAGGCCATCGCGCAGGATCGGCCGCAGGATCTTCTGACGCACCGTCGCCATCTTGTAGTTCCTGGCGTTGTCGACCAGCACATGGCGGATCAGGCCGGGATCATTGGCGACGATCAGATGTCCACCAACACCACTGGCCGAGATCCACGGCTCGTTGTAGGTGTGCTCACCCCACAATTCGAGCGGGTTGCGGTAGACGATGCGGATCATCTCCAGCGTCGAGGGCGGCGTGGTGCGCGGCTTCGGCGCCGGGGGAATGAAGGGGGCGGGCTGGATGTCCATGGGCTGCTCCGCTGATACCCCAATGTAGTGGCTGGCAATGCGGGCGTCCATGTGACCGAACGGCAGGCGCAAATATGCAGCCCGAGGCGTCACGGCAGGCGATCCGTTCAGCCGATTGTGACCGCCTCCATGGCGGTGCCGCCTTGTCCGCGGCCGTGCCCTGCCGTAGGTCACCAACAGATACCGCCAGACCTAGGAGCCCGCCTTGAAGCACCAGTTGAACATCATCATCGGCAGCACGCGGCCAGGCCGCGCCGGACCGGTTTTTGCCGAGTGGCTGGAGACGTTCGCGCGCGAGCATGGAAAATTCGAGCCGGTACTGACCGACATCGATACGTTCAAGCTTCCGGTGCTGGACGAACCGCACCATCCAAGGCTCGGCAATTACAAGAACGACCATACCAAGGCCTGGTCGAAAGCGATCGATGCCGCCGACGCCTTCGTCTTCGTGGCGCCGGAATACAATTATTTCGTGGCGCCGGCGATCGTCAACGCGGTCGATTATCTCTCGCGTGAATGGAAGTACAAGCCTGCAGCCATTTTCAGCTATGGCGGCGTCTCCGGCGGCCTGCGCGCGGCGCAAGCGCTGAAGCCGTTGCTGACATCGGTCGGCGTCATGCCGATCTCGGAAGGCGTCGCGCTGCCGATGTACCAGAAACTGCTCGATGAGAACGGCGCTTTCAACGCCAGCGAACAGGTGCAGGGCGGAGCCAAAACCATGCTCGACGAGCTGTTGCGCTGGAGCGAGGCTTTGAAGCCTATGCGGGTTGCCTGAAAACGCTGGTCTTCCGCAAAAAGCCCGGCTTGCTCATGGCATAAAGAGGTGGAATGTTTGCGCAAATGGACAAGCCGGGGGGCGGTTCGACTTGCGCTTGCTTTTTGCCTTGCTGCTGATGCTCATGAGCACCGCCGCCGCGGTGGCTGAGCGACGCGTGGCTTTGATCATAGCCGAGGACGGCTACCGCCTGGTTCGGCCGCTCGCCAATCCGGTCCATGACGGCGAGGCGATGGCAGCGGCGCTGAAGAAGCTCGGCTTCGAGGTCATCCTCGAAACCAATCGCGACCTGCGGCGAATGCGCCGCGCGCTCGACGATTTTCGCCTGGATGCCAAAGGCGCCGACGTGGCGCTGGTCTACTTCTCCGGCCACGGCGTGGAAATCTCGGGCGACAACCGGCTGCTCCCGATCGATGCCGACGCCTCCTCGCTCGATGCGCTGGAGAAGACCAGCCTGCCGCTGGAAGAGGTGCGCGACAGCGTGGCCGCCACGGCCAAGGTCGGCCTGATCATGCTCGACGCCTGCCGCAGCGATCCCTTTTCGGGAAGCAGCGGTGAAGGGCGCGGCGCGACATCGCTGGCAAAGGATGTCTCCGACAAGGTGAAGCCGGGTCTCGGCCGGATTGGCCGCGCCGAAAACATCCTGTTCGCCTTCTCCGCCGCACCGGGCGAGACGGCTGCCGACGGCACCGGCCAGAACTCGCCCTTCACGACAGCGCTGACCAAATATCTCGGCACCGACGGGCTCGAGATCCGCTCGGTGCTGACGCTGGTGCAGCAGGAGGTCTACGATTTGTCGCGGGGCAAACAGCTGCCTTACGTCGAGAGCGGCCTGCCGAAGCTGTTTTTTGCCGCGGCCGCCAAGCAACAATTGCCGGAGCGCGAGCGCCTGTTGCTTGCCATGGCCGACGTGACGCCGGAAATGCGCGGTGAGGTCGAGCAGGTCGCCAGCGATGCCGACATGCCGCTGGCGCCTCTCTACGGCGTGCTGATCAGCTCCGACGCCAGCCACCTTTCGGCGGACAGCCTGAATGCCCGGTTGCGCGAGGCGGCCGACGCCTTCGTCAAGGTGCGCGGCGAAATGAGGACGCTGGCCTCCGATGATCCGCAGGTGACGGAATTGCGCCGGCAGGCCGAGGAGCAGCTTTCGCTCGGCGCCTTCGATGGGGCTCGCGCCATCCTCGCAAAGGCCGCCGACATCGACAATGTTTCGCGCAACGCCTTGAAGGCCAACTTCGTCAACCGCACGCTGTCCGAGGCGGCGACGCGTTTCCTGTCGGGCGGTGCGGCGCGTGCCGACCTCGACTATGCCACGGCCATCAAGGACTATGAATCGGTGCTGGTCCTCTACGGCGAGGCCGGGCAAACCGATCTGACCCTGGACCAGGCCGACCGCCAGATCCGAACGCTGGACGAGCTCGGCAAGCTCTACACCCTTGTCGGCAACACCGATGCGGCAGGCCGCGCCTTTGCAGCGCTGGTGTCCAATCTCGAGCTGCGTTCGGCCCGGGAAACCGACCCGAGCGTCAAGCGCGATTTTGCCGTCAGCCACATCAAGCTCGGCAACATCAAGCTGGCGCAAGGAGACCTGCCGGAAGCGCTGGAAAACTATCGGACCGCCAGAACCATGCTCAGGGATTTGACCGCTGCCGAACCCGATCGGCTGTCATGGTTCAGCGACTTCGCCATGGCCGACGACAAGATCGGCAATGTGCTTGTGACGCAAGGCGATCTGGCTGGGGCCTCGCAGATCTACCAGGAAGGCTTGTCGGTCAAGAAGCAGCTTGCCGACAACGAACCGGAGCGCGCCGAGCTGCAGCGTGACCTGACCATCAGCTATGACGAGATCGGCGGCCTTGCCCGGGTCATGGGGCAACTGGACAACGCCCAGATGGCCAACGAGGAGAGCCTGAAGATCCGATTGGCATTGGCCGAAAAGAAGCCGCAGGATGCCGAACGGCAGCGCGATGTGTCGGTCAGCCATGATACGATCGGCGACCTCAAGCGCGAGCGCGGCGATGCGGCGGGCGCACTCGCGTCCTATAAAGCGGGCCATGCGATCGTCGAACAATTAGTGGGCCGCGACCCCGACAACAGTGAGTTGAAGCGCGACCTGTCTGTCGGCAACGCAAAGATGGGCAATGCGCTGAGCGATCAAGAGGACTGGCCGGCAGCCCTCGCCGCCTATAGGCAAGCCCTCTCGATAGCCCGCATGCTGGCGGCCAGTGACCCTGCCAACGCCGACTGGCAACGTGACCTTTCGGTCAGCCTGGAAAAGGTCGCCGGCATTCTGGCGATTCAGGGCGACCGCGCCGGAGCGCTCAAGGCCTATACAGACAGTTTCGCTATCGCCGACCGGCTGGCCAAGCTCGACCCTGCCAATGCCGACTGGCAACGCGACCTGTCGATCACTCTGTCCGAGATCGGCATGCTCAAGGCCAAGCAGCGCGACGTCAAAGGCGCGCGGCAGGCTTTCCAGGACAGTCTCGACATCCGCCAGAAGCTCGCCCGGTCCGACCCAAACAACGCCACCTGGCAGCGCGACCTGGTGGTTGCCATGATCGACTACGCTCAGGTCGCCAAGAACCCCAAGACGGTCCTTTCGCAGGCGCTGGACATGACGCTGGAGCTCGACCGCAGAGGGCGGCTGGCGCCGCGATACAAGTTCATGATCAAGTTTCTCAGGGACCGGCTGGCCAAAGTGAAATAGGGCCTGACGGGAGGCTGCCATGGACAGCCGGCTCATTCCCCGTGAAATGCCTGCAAACCTTGGAAAAACCGCCTTTTGCGCCTATATCTAGTGCATATCAGAGGCGCGATTCGGAGCGGGTTTTTCGCGCCGTGCAAGCGGCATCCAGACAACAGGTTTTCATGAGCGATCAGATCGACAACAACAACGGCGCTGAAGCCGAATACGGCGCCGATTCCATCAAGGTTTTGAAGGGGTTGGATGCTGTCCGCAAACGCCCCGGAATGTATATCGGCGATACCGACGACGGTTCGGGCCTGCATCACATGGTCTATGAAGTGGTCGACAACGCCATCGACGAGGCGCTGGCCGGTCACGCCGATCTCGTCACCGTGACGCTCAACCCCGATGGTTCGGTCACCGTGATCGACAATGGCCGCGGAATTCCGACCGATATCCACACCGGAGAAGGCATTTCGGCGGCCGAAGTGATCATGACGCAGCTGCATGCCGGCGGCAAGTTCGACCAGAATTCCTACAAGGTCTCGGGCGGCCTGCATGGCGTCGGCGTCTCGGTGGTCAACGCGCTGTCGGCGTGGCTGAAGCTGAAAATCCGCCGCAACGGCCAGATCTTCGAGATGAGTTTCACGCATGGCAATGCCGACGCGCCGCTGAAGGCGACCGGCAGCTATGAGCAGGACAAGCAGCCGGGCACCTATGAGGGCCGCAGCGGCAGCCAGATCACCTTCTTCCCGTCGGCCGAGACCTTCACCATGGTCGAATTCGACTTCGGCACGCTGGAACACCGGCTGCGTGAGCTTGCCTTCCTCAATTCCGGCGTGCGCATCATTTTGACCGATGCCCGTCACGCCGACGTCGTGCGCCATGAGCTGCACTATGATGGAGGCCTCGAGGAATTCGTCAAATATCTCGATCGGGTCAAGAAGCCGCTGATCGACAAGCCGATCGCCATCCGGGCGGAGCGCGACGGGATCACCGTCGAAGTGGCGATGTGGTGGAACGACAGCTACCACGAGAACGTGCTGGCCTTCACCAACAACATCCCTCAGCGCGATGGCGGCACGCATCTGGCCGGCTTTCGCGGCGCGCTGACGCGCCAGATCACCGGCTATGGCGAATCCTCCGGCCTGACCAAGAAGGAAAAGGTCTCGCTGATCGGCGACGATTGCCGCGAAGGCCTGACGGCGGTGCTTTCAGTCAAGGTTCCAGATCCGAAATTCTCCTCGCAGACCAAGGACAAGCTGGTCTCGTCGGAAGTCCGTCCTGTCGTCGAAGGCCTGGTCAACGAAGCGCTCGGCACCTGGCTGGAAGAACATCCGAGCGAAGGCAAGGTGGTCGTCGACAAGGTGATCCAGGCCGCGGCGGCGCGTGAAGCGGCGCGCAAGGCGCGCGATATCACCCGCAAGAGCTCGCTCGGCGTCACTTCCCTGCCCGGCAAACTGGCCGACTGCCAGGAACGCGACCCGGCGAAGTCCGAAATCTTCATCGTAGAGGGTGACTCCGCCGGCGGCTCGGCCAAAGGTGGGCGTTCGCGCCAGAACCAGGCGATCCTGCCGTTGCGCGGCAAGATCCTCAATGTCGAGCGGGCGCGCTTCGACCGCATGCTCGGCTCCGACATGATCGGCACGCTGATCACGGCGCTCGGCACCTCGATCGGCAAGGACGAGTTCAACGCCGACAAGCTGCGCTACCACAAGATCATCCTGATGACCGACGCCGACGTCGACGGTGCCCATATCAGAACCTTGCTGCTGACCTTCTTCTTCCGGCAGATGCCGGAGCTGATCGAGCGCGGCCATCTCTATATCGCCCAGCCGCCGCTCTACAAGGTGACGCGCGGCAAGAGCTCGCAATACATCAAGGACGAGAGCGCATTCGAAGAGTTCCTGATCGGCTCGGGACTGGAGGAAGCATCGCTTACGCTCGGCTCGGGCGAGGTTCGCATCGGGCAGGACCTGCGCGGAGCCATCGACGACGCACTGGCGGTGCGCCAGCTGATCAACGGCCTGCACACGCGCTACAACAGAGGCGTCGTCGAACAGGCGGCGATTGCCGGCGGGCTCAACCCGGACGTGTTCACCGATCTCGGCCGCGCCAACGCCATGGCGGAGCGGATTGCAAAACGCCTCGACATCATTGCCGAGGACACCGAGCGCGGCTGGACCGGCCGCATGTCGACCTCGAATGAAGGTGTCGGCGGCTATGTGTTCGAGCGCACGGTGCGCAGCGTCAAGGAATACGCGCATCTCGATCTGGCGCTGATCAATTCGGCCGACGCACGCCAGCTCGACCGCTACGCACAGCGCCTCAGCGAGGTCTACGGCTCGCCGCCGGTGCTGCGCCGCAAGGATGTCTCCGAAACCATCTCGGGGCCGCTGGCGATGCTCAATGCAGTCTTTGCAACCGGCCGCAAGGGCCTGACAATGCAGCGCTACAAGGGTCTTGGCGAGATGAATGCCGAACAGCTCTGGGAAACCACGCTCGACCCAAACGTGCGCTCGCTGCTGCAGGTCAAGGTCAATGACGCGACCGACGCGGACTCGCTGTTTTCGCGGCTGATGGGCGACGAGGTCGAACCCAGGCGAGAATTCATTCAGGACAACGCACTGTCCGTCGCCAATCTGGACATCTGATATCTGGTCTGTGACATTGGCGCTGTGCGCGCCAATTGTTCGCCGGCGGCAAGAAAATCATTTTATAGTCCGCCGGAACGGAAGTCCCCTTGGAGCATTGTGACAACATCGATCACGATTTCTAACAGGAGGCCTTCATGGGACGCGGCATTTTGCTCTGGTTGCTCGGCATTCCGATCCCGATCATCATTTTGATCATGCTGTTCGCGCGATAGGGGGCTGTCATGCAGTCCACCCTATCGGCTGTCGACGTTTCCGCCTCAACCGAATCCTCCGCCACCGCCGTAAGTTGGGGGCCTATCGTCGCCGGCGCCTTCGCGGCTTCGACGCTGACCCTCATCCTCATGCTGCTTGGTTCGGGGCTGGGGTTGAGCATGGTGTCTCCCTGGTCGGGGTCTGGCACAACCGTTACCACATTCGCGGTTTCCACCGCGGTCTGGCTGGTCATCGTGCAATGGCTGTCCTCCGGCCTCGGCGGCTATCTTGCCGGACGGCTGCGCACCAAATGGGTCGGCGTTCATACCGACGAGGTCTATTTCCGTGACACCGCCCACGGTTTTCTCGCCTGGGCACTCGCCACATTGCTCGTCGTCGGCGTGCTTGGCTCAGCGCTTTCCGCGGCGATCGGTTCAGGCGTGCAGGCGGTGTCCACCGTCGCGTCCGGCGCTGCCATGGGCGCATCGGCTGGGGCCTCGGCCAATGCCGGCACCCCGTCGGTCGACAATGCGACATCCTATCTGGTGGATTCGCTGTTTCGTCCGGCCGATCCGAGCAAACTGGCGGCCGCCAATCCGGACAGTGATGCCGCGGCGGCCGGGCAGGCCTCGCGCATCCTGATCGCCGGCGCCGTGGCGGGTGAAGTGTCGGCCGAGGACAAGACATATCTGTCGCAACTGGTCGCCGCCCGCACGGGGCTTTCCGAGGCGGATGCCAAGACGCGGGTGGATGCGGTCATCGCCAAGGCTCAGGACGCCAAGGTCAAGGCGCAACAGGCCGCCGACACCGCCAGGAAGGCCAGCGCGACCTTTGCGCTGCTTGGTGCGCTGT
>NZ_RZTC01000034.1:11939-56112 GCF_004023165.1 Mesorhizobium sp. M7A.F.Ca.MR.176.00.0.0
GGCGCCTTCATCGCCAGCGCCGCCGCGGCTCTCGGCGGCAGGCAGCGCGACGACGAGGAAGCGGTGTTCCTCACCAGCCGCTGATCCGGCCAAGACGCCCAAAACAAAAGCCCGGCCGCAAGGCCGGGCTTTTGTTTGCTTCCGTCGCGCCGTGGTCGGATCAGTGATCCATGGCCTTGACGATCTCTTCGGTCATCTTCTTGGCATCGCCGAGCAGCATCATGGTGCCGTCCTTGTAGAACAGCGTGTTGTCGATCCCGGCATAGCCGGAACCGAGCGAGCGCTTGACGAACAGGCAGGTGCGGGCCTTGTCGACGTCGAGGATCGGCATGCCGTAGATGGGCGAAGACTTGTCGTCGCGCGCGGACGGGTTGGTGACGTCGTTGGCGCCGATGACATAGGCGACATCGGCTTGCGCGAATTCCGAGTTGATGTCCTCGAGTTCGAACACTTCGTCGTAGGGCACATTGGCTTCGGCGAGCAGCACGTTCATGTGGCCGGGCATGCGGCCGGCGACCGGATGGATGGCATATTTGACGTCGACGCCATTGGCCTTGAGCTTGTCGGCCATTTCGCGCAGTGCATGCTGCGCCTGGGCAACCGCCATGCCGTAGCCCGGCACGATGATGACTTTCTGGGCGTTCATCATGAGGTAGGCGGCATCGTCGGCGGAACCCTGCTTGACCGTGCGTTCGATGCCGTCATCGGCGGCCGCTGCCGTCTCGCCGCCGAAGCCGCCGAGGATGACCGAGATGAAGCTTCGGTTCATGCCTTTGCACATGATGTAGGACAGGATCGCGCCGGACGAGCCGACCAGCGCACCGGTGATGATCAGCGCCAGATTGCCGAGCGTGAAGCCGAGTGCGGCCGCCGCCCAGCCCGAATAGGAGTTGAGCATCGAGACGACGACCGGCATGTCGGCGCCGCCGATCGGGATGATGAGAAGGACGCCAAGGACGAGCGAGGCGGCAACGATCAGCCAGAAGACCAGCTTGGACTCGGTGGTGACCAGCAGCACGATCAGCACGACGAGCGCGATGGCAAGTGCCGCGTTGATGAAGTGGCGTCCGCCGATCATGATCGGCTTGCCGGACATGCGGCCGTCGAGCTTGAGGAAGGCGATGACCGAGCCGGTGAAGGTGATGGCGCCGATGGCGACGCCAAGGCTCATCTCGATCAGCGCCTGGGCGTGGATGTCGCCATCCGTGCCGATGCCGAAGCTTTCCGGCGCATAGATGGCGGCGGCCGCCACCATGACGGCAGCGAGGCCGACCAGCGAGTGGAACGCGGCGACCAGCTGCGGCATCGAGGTCATGGCGATGCGGCGCGCGGTGACGGCGCCGACGCCGCCGCCAATGGCCAGGCCGAGCACGATCAGGCCGAAGCGGCCGGCCGAGGGGGTTGCCAGCGCCAGCGTGGTGGCGATGGCGATGCCCATGCCGATCATGCCGTAGAGATTGCCCTGGCGGCTGGTGGTCGGATGCGACAGGCCGCGCAGCGCCATGATGAACAGGACGCCGGAGACAAGATAGAGGAAGGACGCGAAGTTGGCGTTCATGGCGCTCTACTTGTCCTTCTTCTTGTACATGGCCAGCATGCGCTGGGTGACGAGGAAGCCGCCGAAGATGTTGACCGACACCAGCATCAGCGCGACGAAGCCGAAGCCCGCGGCAATGCCGGAGGCGGCGATGCCGACGGCAAGCAGCGCGCCGACGACGATGACCGAGGAGATGGCGTTGGTGACGGCCATCAGCGGCGTGTGCAGCGCGGGGGTCACCGACCAGACGACGTAGTAGCCGACGAAGATCGCCAGGACGAAGATGGCGAAGCGGAAGACGAAGGGATCGATGGCGCCGCCGGACAGCGCATGCGCAGCATCACCCGCCGCGTCGGCACCACCAGGCGCGGTCGCCATGTTTTGCACCGCCAGCCGGACGGCGGCGGAAGCCTGGTCGAGCTGGTCAAGGGCTTTCTGCAGGGTCTGATCCATCACGCAATGCCTTTCGACTTCGACGAGGGCGACTTGGATGCGGCCGGTTTCTTGGGCGCGGCTTTCTTGGGCGAAGCGTCGGCGACCATGGTCTTGGCCGGGATCGCCGCCGGCTCGACATGGGGCTGCTGGTCAGACTTCACGAATGCCGGATGAACCACCTTGCCGCCGTCGGTCAGCATCGTTGCCTTGATCAGATCGTCATCGCGGTTGATGGCAAGCGTCTTGGTCGTCTTGTCGACCAGCGTTTCCAGGAAGGCAAACAGGTTTCTGGCATAAAGCAGCGAGGCCGACGCCGCGATGCGGCCAGGCACATTGAGATGGCCGACAATCTTGACGTTGTTGGCGGTGGTGACGACCTTGCCGGCTTCGGCGCCCTCGACATTGCCGCCACGCTCGACCGCCAGATCGACGAGAACCGAGCCTGGCTTCATCGAGGCGACCATGGCCGCTGAGACCAGCTTCGGCGCCGGTCGGCCGGGGATCAGCGCCGTGGTGATAACGATATCCTGCTTGGCGATGTGCTCTGATGTGAGTGCCGCCTGCTTGGCCTGGTATTCCTTAGACATCTCCTTGGCGTAGCCGCCGGCCGTCTCGGCCGCCTTGAATTCCTCGTCCTCGACCGCAAGGAACTTTGCGCCGAGCGAGGCGACCTGTTCCTTGGCGGCGGGGCGAACGTCGGTGGCGGTGACGACCGCACCAAGCCGGCGCGCGGTGGCGATCGCCTGCAGGCCGGCGACACCGACGCCCATGATGAAGACCTTCGCCGCCGGCACCGTGCCGGCCGCCGTCATCATCATCGGCAAGGCGCGGTCATATTCCGAAGCCCCGTCAATCACCGCCTGATAGCCGGCCAAATTGGCCTGCGAGGACAAGACGTCCATCGACTGCGCCCGGGTGATGCGTGGCATGAATTCCATCGAAAAGGCGGTGACGCCGGCCTTGGCAAGGGCTGCCACAGCGGCATCGTTGCCATAGGGATCCATGATGGCAATGACCGCTGTACCGGGCCTGTAGCTCTTCAGTTCGGCATCACCGGGCCGGCGCACCTTCAGCACGACATCGGCCTTGGCGACATCGGAAGCCTTGCCGATGGCGGCGCCGGCGCTCGCATAATCGGCATCGACGATGCGCGAATTCAGACCGGCACCGGCCTCGACGACGACGTCGAAGCCCAACGCCGCCAGCCGTTTCACCGTATCGGGCGAGGCCGCGACGCGCGGCTCGTTGGCATCGAGCTCACGAGGGATGAAAACCGTCTGTCCCACCGCATGATCCTTTCGGCCGGAAGCTATTTCCCGCAAGACGCCGGCCGGCCTCGCGGCGGCGCCGTGGACAAGGTGTCGGAAAATCTATCGGAGGATAAAGGCGCCGACGGCCATAATCAGCACGAACAGGATGGTCGCCGAGAAGAAGCCGCCCGCGAAGAAGCCGAAGGCCATCGCCAGAAGCAGGGCTCCGCAGAAAAGCGATCCGTATTTGGCCAGCGCGAGAAAGCCCGCATAGGTGCGGTCATGCTCGGCATAGTCCATCTTCGCGCCCAGTTCGACAGGACCGGTCGGCGAGTGATCAGCCATAGGAATACCCCTTCGAAGACATCTTTCAGGCACATAGCGAAAAGCCGGGCCGAGAGCAATGGCGCTATTGCCGCACAACAGCGGACAACTGCCTCAAAGAAAGGTTGAAGCCGGCTGCCAACGCGCGACGGAGTCCGATCGCTGGATTCTGATGCTTGATGCGGAAAGATGCTTCGAAAGCAGACGCTTGCGTGGCCTAAGCCGGCGCCCTCAGCCGGCTAGGTGCGGAAATAGCCCGAGCAACCCGACGACGATCAGATAGAGCGCGACGATGTAGTTCAACAGCCTTGGCATGACCAGGATCAGCACGCCGGCGATCAGCGAGATAAGCGGGGTGAGCGCAAGTGTGGAAATGGTCATGACGGGTTCCTTTGGCATATCCGTGGATTCGGCGACCAATGGCGAGGACGACAAGGCGCCGAGCCATCAGAACGCGTATCCGGCCGGAAAGCTCCAGTGGTTCTGCGAACGCCTAATCTCAGGCGGCTTCGCGAAAATATTTGGCAGTCGGCAGGATGGTCAGCGGCGCCAATTCTCCAGCACCAGGTGTCTCGAACAGCATACGCTGCTCCAGAGATGTGGATCGGAAGAATGGGAAGCGCGAGAACGACCGCTCGCGAATGGCAGCGACATTGGCGCGATAGAGCACGACCTTGTAGTTCAGGCCTGGATAGTCGCGCAGTTCGCCGATCTGCTCAGAACAGTAGATACGACGGTAGAAACCCGCATGTTCGGGCCGGATAGTCGAGAGACAGTAAGGTGCGTCGAAGTAGAAGCAGGCCATTCCGGCAAGGCGCAGCGTCAGGTAGGGGATCTGCGGATAGACCTTCGACCAGTCTGGGTCGGCAGCAAAGCGGCTCGGATCGGCAAAGTGCGCCCCGGCAGCCAGCATCGGGCGCAGGATGTCGCCGTAGACAGTTGTAGACGGCGATTGCGGCGTGGCCCGGCAGGCATGATGAATGCGCACCGTGGAGACCAGGATGCCGTCAATATAGACGCCGAACTTGGAACAATTTTCAGCTTCGTCGAGCTCGTCATGCACAATATGCTCCGGGTTTTCCGGCACCATATCATTCAAGCGATAGGATTTGTAGCGTAACCTATAGATGTCTTCGAGATCCTCTCCCTTGTCGCAGCGGCGATATTCCGTCCGCTCAAGCATCGCTGAAACATTGCGGGCGAAACTCGACATGCTGTCGGGCGAATTTTCTTCACCCCCGCCCGCCACATGGCCAAGCGCTTCCAACTGCACATCCATACTCAAACCCTCGTAAGTTTCCGCCGCAGTTCAACCTACGACGGGACCCTGAGATGTAAAAGATGAAAATGGAGCACACGTCGTTTACCGATCATTAACGTTAACGATCCGTAAATTTTTATGAAAAGGCGACACTCTTCCCGGCACCGGTCAGCGGCGTGCGGCTCTCTTGGCTGAATTGATGTCCTTGGCGAAGGGCCATACCGTGTTCGACATGGTCTCGATGCCGGAAGCGCTGAGCGCCGAACCGAACAGGAACCCCTGGACAAGGTCGGGCTTGACCTGCAGCGCCAGTATCTTGAGCTGCTCGAAGGTCTCTACACCCTCGACGGTGACCGAAAGCCCCAGTGGCCGCGATAGGTTGACGATACCCTTGAGCAGCTCGAGCGAACGGGGGTTCTGGGTGACGTCCATCAGGAACGAGCGGTCGATCTTGATCTTGTCGAGCGGCAGTTTGTGCAGATAGCTCAGGCTCGAATAGCCGGTGCCGAAATCGTCGAGCGCAATGCGTACGCCGATCTGCTTCAGCTCCTCGATATACTGGCGCGTCAGCGACTTGTCGTCGAGCAGCGCCGTTTCGGTGACCTCGATCTCGAGCCGGGAGGCGGCGAGGCCGGAGCCGGCCAACGCATCGCGAACCTTCTGGATGACGTCGCGGTTGCGGAAATCCTTGGCCGAGAGATTGACCGAGACGCTGGTCTGGTCCGGCCATTTGGCGCATTCGGCGCAGGCTGCCTGCAGCACGAAGGTGCTGATCTCGGAAATGATGCCCATTTCCTCGGCCAAAGGAATGAAGATGCTGGGCGAGATCGGCCCGAGATCGGGATGATCCCACCGGCACAACGCCTCGCAGCTGGCGATACGCATGGTGCTCATCGCCACGATCGGCTGATAGACCACCCTCAAGCCCTTGCTTTCCACGGCTGTACGCAGGTCCGCCTTCATCAGCTGACGGTTGCGGAAGGCGGCATCCATCGAGGCTTCGAACAGCCGCCAGCTGTTCTTGCCGAGCTCCTTGGCCTTGTAGAGCGCCAGGTCCGCCTTGACGATCATGGCGTCGACATCGGTATCCTTGACCCGTGACAGCACCGCGCCGCCGCTGGCCTGAATGCGCAGCCCGTGACCGGCGACGTCGACTTCCCCTTGCAGGCCGGCGAAAATCTCGTCGAGCTGGCTGGTCAGATGGCTCTCATCCTCGACGCGGTCGAAGAAGATCATGAACTCGTCGCCACCGAAACGGCTGACCGTGATATCTTGCCTGGCAATGGCGGCAAGCCGCTCGGCAACGGCATAGATCAAGCCATCGCCGATCGGATGGCCAAGCGTGTCGTTGACGCTCTTGAAATCGTCGAGGTCGAGCACCGCAAGGCCGCAGAGACGATCGCGATCGCCTGATACCATGGCCTCGCCTACCAGTTCATGGAAATAGGCGCGGTTGGGCAGGCCGGTGAGGTTGTCGTAACGTGCCATGAAGCGGATCTTGTCTTCCGCCTCGACACGGGCGGTGACGTCCTCGAAGGTGATGACGCCCAGTTCCTGGCTGCCTTCGCGCGCCGAGAACTCGTAATGCTGGCCGTTGGCGAGGGAAACCAGCACCTTGCGGTCGCGGCCCTCGCGCAGGGCACGCGTCAGCTGGGCCTCGATGTAGCGGCAATCCTTGGGCGCCAGCATGCCGCCGGCGACACCGCGCATCAACAGACCATGGATCGACCGGCCGAGCAGCGCGTCGGGCGACTTGAGCGACATCAGATGCGCGGCCTCGGCATTGGCCACCGCGACGCGGCCGTCCGGGCCGAGCATGACAAGGCCGTGCGACATGGTGTTGAGCGCTCGGTTGAAGCGCTGGGCGATGCGATTGGCCTTTTTTTCCTCGGACAGGGCGGCGAAAAGCACCTCGCGGACCAGATCGGCGAAGCGCTTGATGGCAAAAAGAAATGGCGCCGAAAGCAGGCCGAGAATGAAGTGATAGGGATCGCCCCGCAGGATGAAGCCCAGCGAGATCGGCCAAGTCATGGTCATAATGAAGATCACGACCATCCTGGGCGAACCATAGTTGCGGCCAGCAATAGACGTGGCGGAGGCAAGCGTCACGCAGACGGCAGCTATTTCCGCGAACGGGTCATAGGCAAGATAGATGCCGACAAAGCAGAAGGCACCAAGCATGAAGCCATGCATCGAGCCGTACAGTATGTAGTCGTTCTCGCGGCGACGCGCCTCTTCCCAATTTTGAGGCGAAGGAGCGTGACGATATTTCCTGATGTTGCGAAGACGAAGGAAGGCGACAGCCAGCAGTCCGAGGGTGACGGCGAGATAGGCCGGATCCATGGTTTTCCAGTAAACCAGCACGACCAGCAGGGTTTGGGCAAAGAATCCTATCGAAAGCGTCAACCCGTCGCGAAACAAGGTTTCCACGAACGGAATGTAGACGTCGACCGGAATCTCGTTCTTCTTTATCAGATTCAACGCCTGAATCCCAACCCTGGGGAGCCAAGCAGTGCCACATCCGCCTTAAGAAAGATTTAGAGAGGCCCCGCCGCTCCTGCCGTCAAGCCGGGTGACGCAACGGAAAGCAAGGAAACTGTCGTTCAGGTAAACAAGGCGTATCGATCATTCCGCGGCCTGAAGTTTCGGCCGCGCCGGCGTACTCGACAGGCGTTCGAGCAGCCTTTGGCGTTCGCTCGAAGCCTTGTCGGCGCTGGCTCGACGGACGTGACCATAGCCGCGAATGAGGGCCGGCACCGAGGCCAGCGCAACGGCCGCATCGACCCTGGCCGGGGCCAGCGATCCGGCGATGAGCTCCAGATCCGCCTCATACTGCGCCAGCAGCCGCCGCTCCATGCGCCGTTCGGCGGTGTAGCCGAACAGGTCGAAGGCGGTGCCGCGCAGGCCCTTCATCGCCGACAGCAGGCGAAAACCCTTCATCATCCACGGGCCGAAGCTCGATTTCCTAGGGCTTCCGTCATTGCCGCGACGGCCCATGATCGGCGGCGCGAGGTGGAATTCGAGCCTTTCGTAGCTCTGGAACTGCTTGCCCAGTTCGGCGGCGAAAGAGCCGTCCGTGTAAAGACGCGCCACCTCGTATTCGTCCTTGATCGCCATCAGCTTGAACAGGTTCCTGGCGGCGGCCTGCGACACCGTGGTCGACCCGGGTATGGCCTTCGCTTCGGCGGCGCGCAAAACGGCCAGTTTTTCGGCATAACGCCTGCCATAGGCGGCGTTCTGATAGGCTGTCAGGAAGGCGACGCGGCGGGCGATGATATCGTCCAGTGTCTCGGCGACATCCGTGCCCGGGCCGGCCTTTCCAGCGACGGCTGGACCCGGCTGGGCAACGAGGCCGCGCACGAATTCCGGCTGATGGGCAGCGCGACGTCCCCAGCGGAACGCGGCGACGTTCATCGCCACGGCTTCGCCATTGAGCTCGATCGCCTTCTCGACCGCCTCGGCGGATAGCGGCAGCCCGCCATGCTGGAAGGCAAAGCCGAGCATGAACATGTTGGCGCCGAGCGAGTTGCCGAAAAGTGCCGTGGCGGTGCGGGTGGCGTCGAAGAAATGCGCCTTGTCGTCGCCCGCGGCCGCACGGATCGCCTTTTTCAGCCGCTCTATCGGCAACGAAAAATCCGCCGAGCGGGCAAATTCGCCAGGCATGATCTCGGCGGTGTTGGCGACGAAGATGGTGTGGCCCTCGCGCACCGCGGTCAGCACCTTCTTGGCGCCCGACACGACGAGATCGCAGCCAAGCACCAGATCGGCCTTGCCGGCCGAAACGCGGATGGCATGGATGTCGTCGGGGGTGCGGGCGATGCGGACATGCGTGAACACCGAGCCACCCTTCTGGGCGAGGCCGGCCATGTCGATCATGCCGCAGCCCTTGTCCTCGAGATGCGCCGCCATGCCAAGCACCGCACCTACGGTGACGACGCCCGTGCCGCCGACGCCGTCGATGATCGCCGCCCAGCCCTGCTCGCCAAGCGGGAATTGCGCCGGCACAGGCACGCCTTCCAGCGGATCGGCCTTGCCGGCCAGGCCCTCGGCCTTGCGGATCTTGGCGCCGTGCACAGTGACGAAGGACGGGCAGAAGCCGTTGACGCAGGAGAAATCCTTGTTGCAGCTCGACTGGTCGATCTTGCGCTTGCGGCCGAATTCGGTCTCGACCGGCTGGATCGAGACGCAGTTCGACTGCACGCCGCAATCGCCGCAGCCCTCGCAGACCAGCTCGTTGATGAAGACCCGCTTGTCGGGATCGGGGAAGGTGCCGCGCTTGCGGCGGCGGCGCTTTTCGGCGGCGCAGGTCTGGTCGTAGAGCAGCACGGAGACGCCTTTGACATCGCGCAGCTCGCGCTGGACGAGATCGAGGTCGTCGCGGTGATGGATGGTGGCGCCGGCCGGGAATTCGGCCTTGCCGGCATATTTGCCGGGCTCATCTGTGACGATGGCGATGCGGTCGACGCCTTCGGCGCGCACCTGCCTGGCGATCATGTCGACGGTCAGGCCGCCTTCGTGCGGCTGGCCGCCGGTCATGGCGACGGCGTCATTGTAGAGTATCTTGTAGGTGATGTTGGCATCGCTCGACAGCGCGAAGCGGATCGCCAGCGTACCGGAATGGTTGTAGGTGCCGTCGCCGAGATTCTGGAAGATGTGCTCGCGCTTGGAGAACGGCGCCTGGCCGACCCATTGCGCGCCCTCGCCGCCCATGGCCGTGAAACCGACGGTGTTGCGGTCCATCCACAGCGCCATGAAGTGGCAGCCGATGCCGGCCGCGGCGATAGAGCCGTCCGGCACCTTGGTGGACGAATTATGCGGGCAACCGGAACAGAAGAACGGTGTGCGCGAGCCGATGTCGGTGGCCTCGGTGAGCATTGCCTGGAACTGGCGCAGCTTCGCCACCCGCGCCGAAATCTCTTCGGACGGGCCGATGGTCCTGACGATCCTCTCGCCAAGCGCAATGGCGATCTCGTTGGGATCGAGCGCGCCCTTGGCCGGAAACAGCCAGTCGCCGCGCTCGTCCTTCTTGCCGATAATGACCGGTTGGGTGGCAGTGCCATAAAGGCTTTCGCGCAGCTGCACTTCGATCAGCGAGCGCTTCTCCTCGACGACGACAATGGTGTCGAGGCCGCGGGCGAAATCGGCGATGTGATGCAGGTCGAGCGGCCAGGGGCAGCCGACCTTGAACAGCCGCACGCCGATGCGGTTGGCGGCCGCCTCGTCGATGCCGATGTCCTCCAGCGCCTGACGGACATCGAGATAGCTCTTGCCCAGCGTGATGATGCCGATCTTCGGGTTGCGGCCGCCCGAATAGACGATGCGGTTCAGCCCGTTGGCAAGGATGAAGGCGGAAGCCGCGGCGCGCTTGTGCTCATGCAGCCGCTCCTCCTGACCGAGCATATCGATCTCGTGGCGAATGTTGAGACCGCCTGATGGCATGTCGAAATCCGGCACGACGATGTTCAGCCGCTCGAGCGAGGCATCGACCGAGGCCGTCGATTCGATGTTGTCCTTGACGCATTTGATCGCCGCCCAGGTACCGGCAAAGCGCGACATGGCAAAGCCGTAGAGCCCGTAATCGATGATCTCCTGGACACCGGCGGGATTGAGGATCGGCACCATCGTGTCGACGAACAGGAATTCGGTGGCGTGCGCATTGGTCGAGGATTCGGCCATATGGTCATCGCCCATCAGCGCAAGCACGCCGCCATGCTTCGACGATCCGGCGAGGTTGGCGTGGCGGAACACGTCGCCTGAGCGATCGACACCCGGTCCCTTGCCGTACCAGACCGAAAAGACGCCGTCATGAGTGCCCTCGCCCAGCAGTTCCGTCTGCTGCGTTCCCCAGCAAGCGGTGGCGGCAAGCTCCTCGTTGAGACCCGGCTGGAAGACGATGTCAGCCTGGGCGAGCTGTTTCTTCGCCTTCCAAAGCTGCATGTCGAGGCCGCCGAGCGGCGAACCGCGATAGCCGGAGACGAAGCCGGCCGTGTTCAGGCCGGCGCGGCGATCACGCTCGCGCTGCATCAGCAGCATGCGAATGACCGCCTGCGCGCCAGACAGGAAGATGCGCTCCTTTGCGAGATCGAACTTGTCGTCGAGCGCGACGTCGTGCAGCGTCATCAGGCATTTCCTCTGCGGAGGCCACGCGGGGCAGGCAGCCAACGTCGGGGTCGGATGACGCATCCTTTCTCCCCTTGCAAGGCAGGTCAAACAAAATCGCAGATGCCAGGCAACGCGCAACGAACAGTCCGCGGCCATCCTGAATCGGGTATGAAACCGGTCCGCGGATATTGCCCGGCGCACGAAAATTTCAGCTGCGGCCCGGATGGCCACGACGCGTCAGCCGCCCTTCGAGCAATCCGGCTTCGGTTCGCCCGGCAGCTTGCCGTCGGGATGGCCGACGAGATCGGGATTGGCGGTGTAGAGCTGGTCGATGACCAGCGGCCGGTCGGGCAGGATCGACTGGTCTTCCGTCGACATCAGCGTGGTGTCGATCTTCTGCAGGACCGCGCCGTCGGCGCCCTTGATGCTGATGGCAATCGCATAGGGCTTGTTCTTGACGACGCAGGTCAGTGCCGGACTCTCCAGCGTCACCTTGTCGAGCTTCGGCCAGACCTTCTGCTCGACCACCAGAGGCGCGCCGCCGGCGGGATCCTGGAAGCTGGCGACCGCGACCTGGCCCTCTCCCATCGGCTTCAGCGGCCGCAGGGTCACGACATAAGTCGCCCTTGCGAGGCGGTAGTTGAAGACGAATATCTTACCGGAAATCTCGAACAGCTTGCCTTCGTCATTGCCGATATCGCGGCAGGCGCCGAGCGCAACGGCTGCGATGAGTGCCACGCCGACAAGGATCGAACGGGAAAGGCCGCTACGCATTCTTGACCTCATTTTCCGCCATGCGACGGCGACGATAGTGACGGCTTGCCTTCTGCCTGTTGCCACACACCGCCATGTCGCACCAAAGGCGGCTGGAATTGCGGCTTCTGTCGACGAACAGCCAGGTGCAATTGGGACAGATCCTCAGCCTCGCGACGGTGTCGTCACGCAGAAGCGACAACGCCGAAACCGCCAGTGCCGCCTCGAAGGCGATCGGCGTCAGGGGATCACCGAACGGTCTCCCCGGCGCACCGATGTCGGTCCGGCTGCCAGCAAGGCCATCGGCGCAGGCTCTCAGGAATCCGGGCAGATCAGTGGTGGCAACCGCGCCCTTCGACGCCGCATCACGAAACAGCCGGTCAGTCGCCTCGCGGATCGACAGCACGACGGGTGCGATCGCCACCGCCGAGGATACCGCCAATGGCCTATCGCCAAGTTCGGCAGCGCGAAAGCGGCTCGCCGCATCGGCGAAGCGGGCAATCTCGGCCGGATCGTCGAAGCGATCGAAGGTTCGCCCCGGATCGCCGCGCAGCACGACGGTGTTCGCTGTGTCGAGCGCAAGCAGGCCGCCGGTGAAGCGGTGCGGGGTCCAGGATACCGTCATGGCGAAAATCTAACCCATAAATCATATTTGACAAGTTAGATTCAGCGATGCACCCTCACTCTGGGCTGCGATGATCTTCGCAGCCTTTTGAGCCTGTCGTTGGCCAGGACCGCTTCGCACTTTTGGGCGGCATGCTTCGAGGTTTTGCATGCTCTATTTCTTCCAGCAGGTGCTGAACGGGCTGCATTCGGGCGCGCTTTATGCGCTGCTCGCCTTTGGCTATGTGCTGACCAACGGCATCCTGCACCGCACCAATCTCGCCTATGGCGCGTTGTTCGCCTTTTGCGGCCAGACGATGATCCTGACCGCGGCCTTCGGCTATCAGATGCTGTGGCTGACGCTGCTGGCGGCGGTGGCGCTCGGCGTCGTCGCTGCGTTCCTCTATGCCGCGCTGATCAGCCACGTGCTGTCGCGCAGTGTCTTCGAACCTTTGGCCGACCGCACGCCCAATGCAATTGTGGTGACGACGCTCGGCATCCTGCTGCTGCTGTCCGAAGCGAGCCGCATCGCCGCCGACACGCACGATCTGTGGCTGCCGCCGATGCTGGCGCAGCCTATCGTTTTCGCGCAGGGCGCCACCTTCAGGGCAACGCTGACGCTCATCCAGCTCATCGACTGCGCCGTGGTGGTGACGGCAATCGCGCTGGCCAGCTGGGCTTTTGCCCGGTCGAGCTTCGGACGGCGCTGGCGCGCCGTCTCCGACGACCCCAAGGCAGCCGCTATGTGCGGCGTCGAGGTGCGCGCGGTGTTCCGGCACGCGGTCCTGTTCGGCGGCTTCTGCGCCGCGCTGGCCGGTGTGATGGCCGGGCTCTATTACGGCAATGTCAGCTTCGGCTCGGGCCTCGTCTACGGCCTGAAAATCCTGTTCGTGACGGCGGTCGGCGGCTATCTCTCCCCGTCGCGCGCGGCACTCGGCGCGGCCGCCTTCGGCATGGCCGAATCGCTGTGGGCCGGCTATTTCCCGGTCGAATGGCGCGATGCGTGGATGTATCTGTTCCTGGTCACGACGCTGATCCTGATCGGCGCCGGCCGCGACACCGGCAAAATCGCCTGAAAACGTCAGACTTTGGTTGCATGACGCCGGGGCAGATCACCGCTATTGGGCACTGTCTGCCATGCGATGACATTTGCTGCCTCTATCCTTGTTGACCCGTCAGTCCACGCGCGGCATACCGTTGGACCACGCGGCGTGACGGACAAAAAGGGGGGAGCCGGCACGCCTCCGGTACAGGGAGGAATGCATGGCAGGGCTGCTCGCTCTATCCAGGACTATTGATCGCGCCAACGAATTCATCGGCAAATGGATATCGTGGCTGATCCTGCTGGCGATCCTGGTGAGCGCCGCCAACGCCATTATCCGCAAGGTGTTCGACATTTCCTCGAACGCCTGGCTCGAGCTGCAATGGTATCTGTTCGGCGCCGCCTTCATGCTGGCGGCCGCCTATACGCTGAAACAGAACGAACATATCCGCATCGACATCGTCTACGGCCTGTTTTCACGCCGCGTGCAGCACTGGATCGACCTGCTCGGGCATCTCTTCTTCCTGATGCCGTTCGTGACGCTGATGGTGATCTATTTCGTGCCCTATGTGTCGCTGTCGTTTCGCAGCGGCGAGATGTCCAACAATTCCGGTGGTCTGATCATCTGGCCGGCCAAGGCCATCCTGCTCGTCGGTTTTTTCCTGCTCGCGCTGCAGGGCACCTCCGAGATCATCAAGAAGATCGCCATCATGCGCGGCGACATGGACGATCCCAATCCGTTCATTTCCGTGCATGAACAGGCCGAACTCGAAGCCAAGGCGCTGGCCGACGAGGTGCGCTCGTGATGGAGTTCATCGCGCAGAACATGGCACCGATCATGTTCGCTTCGCTGATCATCTTCCTGCTGATCGGCTACCCCGTCGCTTTTTCCTTGGCCGCCAACGGCTTGATGTTCTTCTTCATCGGCGTGCTGCTGTCGCCTTATTCCGGAGGATCGATCAACCTCGCCTGGCCGCTCCTGCACGCATTGCCGGATAATTTCTACGGCAGCCGGGTGATGTCGAACGACACGCTGCTGGCCATCCCGTTCTTCACCTTCATGGGCATCGTGCTCGAGCGATCGGGCATGGCCGAAGACCTGCTCGACACGATCGGCCAGCTGTTCGGGCCAATCCGCGGTGGCCTTGCCTATGCGGTGATCTTCGTCGGCGCGCTCTTGGCGGCGACCACCGGCGTGGTGGCGGCTTCCGTCATCGCCATGGGCCTTATCTCGCTGCCGATCATGCTGCGCTATGGCTATGACCGCCGGCTCGCATCCGGTGTCATTGCCGCCTCCGGCACGCTTGCCCAGATCATCCCGCCGTCGCTGGTGCTGATCGTGCTTGCCGACCAGCTCGGCCGTTCTGTCGGCGACATGTATGCCGGCGCGCTGATCCCCGGCCTCGTGCTCACCGTCCTCTATATGTCCTACATCCTGATCATGTCGATCATCCGGCCGAACTCGATGCCGGCGCTGCCGCTCGAGGCCCGTACACTCGGCCATGGCGTGATGTCGCTGCTGGTGGCTTTGCTCGTCACATCAGCGGTTTCCTATGCGGCATATCGTTATCTGGCGCCGGCGCATGGCGACAATGCCGACATTCTCGGCGCGACTGCCGGAGTCCTGTTCATCTACATCGTCGCCATTGCCGACAAACGCCTGAATTTCAACATGATGTCCAGGCTCGCGCAGCAGGTGATCATCGTGCTGATCCCCCCGCTGGCGCTGATCTTCCTGGTGCTGGGCACCATCTTCCTGGGCATCGCCACGCCGACCGAAGGCGGCGCCATGGGTTCCGTTGGCGCCTTGATCATGGCGGCGGCAAAGGGGCGCTTGTCGCTTGACGTCGTCAAGCAGGCACTGGCCTCGACGACAAGGCTATCGTCCTTCGTGCTTTTCATCCTGATCGGCGCACGGGTGTTCTCACTGACCTTCTACGGCGTCAACGGCCACATCTGGGTCGAGCACCTTTTGACGTCGCTGCCGGGCGGCGAGGTCGGCTTCCTGATCGGCGTCAACATGCTCGTCTTCTTCCTCGCTTTCTTCCTCGACTTCTTCGAATTGGCGTTCATCATCGTACCGCTGCTGGCGCCCGCCGCCGACAAGCTCGGCATCGACCTGATCTGGTTCGGCGTGCTCCTGGGCGTCAACATGCAGACCAGCTTCATGCACCCGCCCTTCGGCTTCGCGCTGTTCTACCTGCGTTCGGTGGCTGCGCGCGTGCCCTATCTCGATCGTCTCACCGGCAAACAAATCGCGCCGGTGACCACCGGGCAGATCTATTGGGGCGCGGTGCCCTTTGTCTGCATCCAGGTGATCATGATCGGGTTGACCATCGCCTTCCCGCAAATGGTGATGCACTACAAGGGAACGACCGTCGATCCGGGCACGATCGACTACCAGGTGCCGGAGATGCCCGGCCTGTCGCCGCTCGGCACGCCGCCGGCGGATGGCGCAGCGCCTGCCAGCGGCGGCACGGCTCCCGCCGCCCCCGATCTGTCGCAGCCGCCGAGCTTCGGCGACGCGCCGCCGGCCAAGCCGGCAACGCCACAGCCCGACCTGTCGCAACCGCCAAGCTTCAACTGAACCGGCATGGTCAAAACCATGAAAGCGGTGCGGCTGGAAGCAGTGGGCGGCATCACGCTGCGCGACGTCGACATGCCTGACATCGGTGCGGATGAGCTGCTGGTGCGCATCGAAGCCTGCGGCGTCTGCAGCAATCTGCGCGCCATCGGCATTCATCGCGACGGCGGCTTTGCCGAATACCTTGCCTTGCCGCAGAAGCAGGCTTTCGTCCTGCCTGCGGGCCTCGATCCCATGCACGGCGCGTTCTGCGAGCCGCTCGGCTGTTGCCTGCACGGCGTCGACCTTGCCGGGATCAAACCGGGCAGCTCGGTGGTCGTGCTTGGCGGCGGCGTGATCGGCCTGCTCACCGTGCAGCTGGCAAGATTGGCGGGAGCCACGACCATCATCCTGTCGACCAGGCAAGCCTCGCGGCGCGCCCTCGCCGAGGACCTCGGCGCGACAATGACTATCGATCCAACCACCGCCGATGTCATCGATGCCATCGCCGGACCGGTGGGGCTGGTGCCAGGCGGTGTCGACGTCGTCTTCGAATGTGCGGGCGTGCGAGAGACCGTCGAGCAGTCGATGCGGCTGGCCCGCGCCGGTGGCACGGTCGTCATCGTCGGCGTGACGCCGCAAGGCGTGAAAGCTGAATTCGAGCCGTTCGACCTGCTGTTCCGGGAACTGAAGGTGCTCGGTTCCTTCCTCAATCCCTACACCCATCGCCGTGCCGCCGAACTCATTGCTTCCGGCACGATCGAGATCGATAGGCTGATCTCCAGGCAGGTGTCGCTTGAAGAAGCGCCAGCGGTGATCGCCAATCCGCCGGCGCCCGGCGAGGTCAAGGTTCTGGTGGTGCCGCGCCGAGGCTGAACCGCCGGTTTCGCCTCCGGTATATACAGAAAAGCTCCCTGAGCGGGTTCCGCCCAGAGAGCTTTTGAGCAGAAGTCCGGCCGACTACAGCTTGCCGTTGCGCTGCTGGACCATCATGAAGGTGTCGTAATTGTATTCGGCCACCTGCGCCCAGAGATAATGCTCCTTGCGGAAGCCCTTGATCGATTCCCAGATCTTCTTGAACGGGGCGTTGGAGGCTTCCATTTCGGTATAGACCTCGTTGGCCTTTTCGAAGCAGGCGGCCATGATCTCCTGGCTGAACGGGCGCAGTTTCGCGCCGCCGGCTACCAGTCGCTTCACCGCCGCAGGGTTCAGATAATCGTATTTCTGCAGCATGTTGGCGTCGGCCGCCTGCGCGGCAGTGTGCAGCAGCGACTTGTACGTCGGCGAAAGTTCTTCGTACTTCGCCTTGTTGAACATCAGGTGGACGGTCGGGCCGCCCTCCCACCAGCCGGGATAGTAATAATAGGGCGCGACCTTATAGAAGCCGAGCTTCTCGTCGTCATAGGGACCAACCCATTCGGCCGCGTCGATGGTGCCTTTCTCCAGCGCGGGATAGATATCGCCGCCGGCGATCTGCTGCGGCACGACGCCGAGCTTCTGCACCACCTTGCCGGCAAAACCGCCGATTCGCATCTTGAGGCCGGAAAGGTCGGCCACCGTGTTGATTTCCTTGCGGAACCAGCCGCCCATCTGGACGCCGGTGTTGCCGCCCGGCAGGCCGAAAAGGCCCTGCGTGGCGAGAAACTCGTTGAACAGGTCGATGCCGCCGCCATGGTAATGCCAGGCATTCATGCCGCGTGCGTTGAGCGAAAAGGGAACCGCCGCACCCAGCGCCCATGTCGGGTCCTTGCCCCAGTAATAATATGCCACCGTATGACAGGCCTCGACCGTGCCGGCCGTGGTGGCGTCTGCGGCCTGCAGGCCTGGCACCAGCTCTCCGGCGGCGAAGACCTGGATCTGGAAGTTACCGTCGGTGGCTTCCGACAGCATCTTGGAGAACACCTCGGCACCGCCATAGATGGTGTCGAGCGACTTCGGGAAGGACGACGCCAGCCGCCATGTCACCTTGGGATTGGACTGGGCTATTGCGGGCGCCGCCAGCGTGGCCGCCGCCGCGGCGGCACCGACGCCGGTGACACCGGCCTTGCGAATGAATGAACGACGATCCATGAAGTTCCTCCCTTTTGGATCAACAGGCCGACGTCAGGAAATCCTCGGTTTCCGTGTCGGTTCGTTCGAGACAATACACGGGCAAGAAGTCGAGTCCAGCACGGCGGCCCGATTTGACGGCGAAGCCCGGCTGCCCTGCAACTATAGTCTAACAGGCCGTTTCGTGGCCCATGCGACACGCCGAAACTTGGCATGGAAAAACAACCGGGGATCGCCTATTTTAGCGGCAGGTATCCCTTGCCCAGATGGAACACAGAGCAAAATGCATCAGCCGCTCGTCGCCATATCGACCGACGTCCGTCAGTTCGACAACTACACTTGGCACGCCGCCCCGCAGCAATATCTGGAAGCGGCGATCACCGGCGCCGGCGTGTTCCCGCTGTTGGTGCCGTCATTTGGCGACCGGCTCGACTTCGACGAGCTCCTGTCGTCGGTGGACGGCGTCATGGTCACCGGCTCGAAATCCAATGTGCATCCCTCGCTCTATGGCGGCGACGCCAGCGAAGCCAATGGCCCTTATGATCCGGCGCGCGACGCCACGACGCTGCCGCTGATCCGCCGGGCGATCGAACGCGGCGTGCCGCTGCTCGCCATCTGCCGCGGCATCCAGGAATTGAACGTGGCGCTGGGCGGCACGCTCGGCACCGAGATCCAGGAGCGCGAGGGCTCGCTCGACCACCGCGCGCCGGTGAGCGACAAGCAGGACGAACGCTTCGCCATCCACCAGACCATTTCCATCAAACCTGACAGTTGCCTGGCCGGTGTGTTCGGTGCCGGCGACATCAAGGTCAATTCGTTGCACCGCCAAGCCATCGACCGGCTCGGCTCGAAGCTGCAGGTCGAGGCCGTCGCCACCGACGGCACGGTCGAGGCGGTTTCGGTGCGCGACGCCCGCGCCTTCGCCGTCGGCGTGCAATGGCACCCGGAATACTGGGTCAAGTCGGACAGCAATTCGGTGAAGATATTCCGGGCCTTCGGCGATGCGGTCAGGGGCCACGCCCTGATCCGCCAGGCAGCGCGTACGGCGGCAGAGTAAACGACCGGGTCCGCCCCCTGGCGCGAACCCGCGATCAGAACTTATAGCTGACGCCGAAGCGTACGGTTTGAGTCGTCACGTCGGTTGGGTAAAGCCAGGAACTGTCGGTCGCTGGATTGTCGGAGAACGTGCCAAAATCGCTGTAGCGATACTCGACCCGCGTCGTCCAGTTTTGCGCGAAGGCATATTCGATACCAGCGCCCACAGTCCAACCTGCCTTTGTGTTGGACGAGCTATCCGTCGTGGTGCCGTCGTCATATTTGGTATCGAAGTGAGCGACTGCGAGACCGCCCGTACCGTACAGGAGAGCCGGTCCCACCGCATAGCCAAGACGTGCGCGCAACGAGCCCTGAACGTCGATTTTGGTTTTGATATTGCCCGCATACGCGGAATCCACGGAGCCGCCCGCTCCCGAGGCTTCGAGATCGGCCTCGACGCCAAGAACGATCGAATTGAAGGCCTGATTGTAGCCGGCGTGGATACCTCCAATCACTCCGTCGGACTTCCACGAGTCAGCCCAATCGGAACTGCCGTCGTCGATATTGACGTCGTGGCTATCGACGTGCCCCCAATTGTATCCAAGCTGCGCGCCCACATAGTAGCCACTCCATTCGTAAGCCACCGGAGCTTCGACAAGCGCGTCGGCAGCGAAAGCGCCACCCGAAAGGGCGACAAGCATGGTGGATGCGAGAAGGATGGATTTCACGTTAGGCCCCCAATTGAATGGTGCATAACGATCTATCTTCGTTTGTATCGCAAGATGCTAAAATAGCGTGGAACTTCTTTTCGCAATCGGCGTGGCAGAACGGCCACTATGATTGGCTGGCTAAACCGCCATGGCGGTGCGATACCTGCCCTTTGTAGCGGCAGAATAGGCCGCTGGGCATTTATAGCTATTCAGCGACAGCAACGGTAGCGCCGGGGCATAAGATTCGTAGCCGTCGCCATCGGCAGCCGCGAAGGTGACGATCGGATCGACGCCGTTGGCGCTGAAGGCGACCGTGCCGTCGTTTTGCTCGCGCCAGAACTTCGCCTGCTCTATGCCGGGCAAGAGCCGGCGGCATTTCGGAGCAACGGTGACCAGCGACAAACCGTCCGAAATTTCGGCCCCGCGGCTGACTGCACAGACCGCCTCATCGCCATTGGCGACCAGCCTGTAGCTGTTGGACGGGGCGGCCTCGTTGGCCACGCTTTCTCGGCTGCCGCCATGAAACAGCTGAATGCCGCCAAACAGCGCTGCGGCAGCGATCGATGCGGAAAGTGCTTTCATCATTTTTCATCCACGTACACGGACAGGTTGAACAATGATTCCAAATGGTTAAGCTGACGTTAATAAATGTGGCGGCCACCGATCAGTTTCTAGCCTTGACTTCTGCTGTCTCGGGGACCGGCGTCAACGGCCGACGCTCGGTGAACCAGGACACCAGATTGTCGACGCACAGATCCGCCATGGCGCGGCGGGTGTGGTCCGAGGCCGAGCCGACATGCGGCAGCAGCGAGGTGTTGGGCACGTTGAGCAGCGCCTTGGGCACGTTCGGTTCGTCGGCAAAGACGTCGAGGCCGGCGGCGGCGATGGTGCCGGTGACAAGGGCTGCCGCAAGCGCTGCTTCGTCGACAGTGCTGCCACGGCCGATGTTGACGAAGACGCCGTTGGCGCCAAGTGCCGACAGGATTTCGGCATTGACCGCCTTCTCCGTCGAGGCGCCCCCCGGCGCGACCGAAATCAGCGTATCGACGGCTTCTGCAAGCCCTTTCAGGGTCGCATGATACTGGTAGGAAAGACCTTCGACACGGCGCCGGTTGTGGTAGGCGACCGGCAAGCCAAAAGCTTCCAGACGCCGGGCGATGGCCTGCCCGATGCGGCCCATGCCGAAAATACCCACACTGCGCCCGCGCAAGGTCAGCCGGCTCAGCGGATAGTTGCCGTTGCGCAGCCAGCTGCCGTCGCGCAGCCAGGTTTCGGCGCGCGGCAGGTCGCGGATGGTGTTGATCAACAGCCCGATCGTGGTGTCGGCGACCTCCTCGGTCAACACGTCGGGCGTGTTGGTGACCATGATGTTCTTCGCTCGGGCATGGCTGACATCGACCGAATCATAGCCGACGCCGAAGGAGGCGATGAGCTCGAGGTTGGGCAATGCATCCATCATCGCCGCGTTGATGCCGGCAAACGAAGCGATGCCGCGCACATCGCTGCGCATCTCGTCGGTGATGAGGGACGGATCGGCGCGTTCTATTCTGACACGCCTGAACGTACGGTTGATGCGGTCGACCGCATGGTCGTTGAAATCGCCCGGCACCAGGATGGCGACGGTCTGCAACTGTTCGGCCTTGGTCATGCACGCTCCACCGGCTTGCCGGTCGACTGACGCACATGCAGTTCCGGCTTGATCAATTCCTGCGAGGGCCGCACCGTCTGGCCGTTGAGCTTGTCGAGCAACGCGCTGGCGGCGCGGCGGCCAACCTCGCGCTGGCCGTTCCAGACGGTGGTCAGGGCCGGCGTCGCGATCGCCGCCTCTTCGAGGTCGTCATAGCCGGTAACGGAGATGTCGATGCCGGGCACAAGGCCGGCACGGGCAATGCCGTTCATCAGGCCGATGGCGACAAGGTCGTTCCAGCAGCAGGCAGCCGTCGGTCTGTCCTTCAGCGCCAGGAACTGTCCGGCGGCCTCGAAGCCGGCCTGCTTGGTGCGTGGGCCGGCGATGCGCCATGACGGCCTGACTTCCAGCCCGGCCGCCTCCATCGCGTTGACATAGCCCTGGTAGCGGTCACGGCCGGTCGAGGTCTGGTCGGTGCCGCCGATCATGGCGATGCGCTTGTGGCCGAGCGAGATCAGATGGTTGGTGGCGAGGCCTGTTCCATAAGAGTCGTCGCCGCGAAAGACCGGCACGTCGGCACCCTCGACGGTGCGCGCGATCAGCACAGCCGGCAGGCCGTTCTCCTCGGCCATCAGGATGTCGGAAGCCGGCGTGCCGATGGCCGGCGACATGATGACGCCGTCGGCGCCGAGCTGTAAAAGCGTGTCGATGAAGGTGCGCTGCTTTTCGAGCTGATCGTAATGATTGGACAGGATGAAGGTTTGACGGCTGCGGTCGAGCTCGCTTTCGATTGAGCGCAGGATCTCGGCGAAGAATGGGTTCATGATGTCGTGGACGACGACGCCGACAATGCCGGAACGCGAGGTGCGCAGGCTGGCGGCGCGTCGGTTATAGATATAGCCGATGGCGCGGGCATGTTCCTTGATGCGGTCACGCGTGGTACCGGCAACCAGAGGGCTGTCGCGCAGCGCCAGCGAGACCGTAGCCGTGGACACGCCGAGCGCATCCGCGATCGTCGAAAGCTTGATTTTTTGTGCCAGCGACGTGTGCTCCCCGGACCTGAATTTCCAGACCTAAACTGTTTAAAGGCGGCGTTATGCCACCGATCGGGGGCAAATCAAAGTTTTTTTGCCAACGCCTCGGCCTCGACATCCGAGGCCGCGCGGCTCCGCAGCCGAAGCCTATGCTCGCGATGGACGATGTAGAGACCGCTGGCGACGATGATGGCGGCGCCGACCAATGTCCAGCGGTCGGGAAACTGCTTGAAGACGATCCAGCCGGAAATGATCATCCACACCATCTGCGAATAGGGATAGGGCGCCAAAGCCGTGGTTGTCGCCAGCCGGTAGGCCTGGACCAGCAGCCAGTGACCGACGCCGCCGAACACGCCGAGCATCAGCAGCACGAACCAGTGCCAACCGTCATGCGGCAGGGAAAACGAAAACGGCAGCAGGGGCAGAAGCAACAGCGCCGGCGCCAACGCCGAAAACAGGATGAGGCTCTCCGATGTCTCGGTCGCCGACATGCGGCGCGTCATGATGACGTAGAAGCAGTTCGACAGCATCGAGCCGAGCGCGAAGAGATGTCCGATGCCGAAAACGCCGACGCCCGGCCGGGTGATGATGAGGACGCCGGCAAAGGCCGCCAGGATGGCCAGCCAGCGCCGCCAGCCGGCCCACTCGCCAAGCAGCGGACCGGCCAGTGCCGTGATCACCATCGGCCCGAAGAAATAGATCGAGGTGGTCTCGGCCAGTTGCAGGGATTTGAGCGCCAGGACATTAAATATGGTCGATCCGAACAGGAACGCCCCGCGCAGGATATGCGCCGGCAGGTTGACCGGACGAAACCGCACCGGTTGGCGCCAGCCGCGCAGCAGCGCGCCGACCAGCACGACATGCACGGCAAAGCGCACCCAGGCAACGACCAGCACGGAAACGCCGGCAAGGACGAGGTATTTGCTTGATGTGTCGAGGAAGGTGAAGAAGACATAGGTGGAAAGCATGCACACGATCGCCACCGGGGGCGTCGCGCTTTCTACATGTCTTTGGGGAGCACTCACTTGCAGGCCGGGTGGGAAGCTGGGCTGGAGCCCACCTTTGCGGGAATTGCCGGCTCCCGGCAAGCCAATTGTCGACTGCCGCGACATGAAAGCCTGCTGGCACAACAAGAGCCGCCGGCAGGCGTAGTGCCTTGGCTAGGCGTGCATGCGGGCGCCCTTGGTGATTTTATCGACCAGCTTCTTGTCGGCGCGAAGCGCGATCCCGACCACCTTGGCGTCTTCAGGCGCGAATTCGGCGAAGACGGCACGGTTGGCCGCGTCAAAGCCGGTCGAAAACATTTCCTCGACATAGAGCGAGGTGGTCACGCCGCGCTCCAGCGTGCGCCGGTGGATGGTGCCCAGCGTCGTCTGGTCGGCGGACAAAACGATGACCGGCTGGATCGACAGCGGGTTGTAGAGATTGCCGGCGCGGTCGCGATAGGGTTCACCGATGATATCGGGAAACTGCGCGACGATGCCGCTGGTCAGGAAAGCGGTGACGTTGAGTTTCTGCCAGACCGGCAGATCTTCCCTGAGCACGATTGCAAATTTCGTATCGAACATGAGACATTGGCCATTCGGTTTGTGCCCCAATGCGAGGCTGAAGGAGACGATGTCGCACGATCTAGACAGCCAGGCCTTCAAGGGTCTTGGACGTTTGTGCGTCGATGCGGCGGAAAACCGCATCATCTCCGCCCCCGATCCCGCAGGCATGGAGCGGATCGAAGCGCGCTTCCATGGCAGCGCGTTCGACCTCCATCGCCACGACACCTATGCGATCGGGGTGACGCTGCACGGTGTGCAGACGTTTCGCTATCTCGGCGCTGCGCGCCACAGCCTTCCGGGCCAGATCATCGTGCTGCATCCCGACGAGTTGCACGACGGCGGCGCCGGCACCGAGGACGGACTGCGCTACCGAATGCTCTATCTGGAACCGTCGCTGATGCTCGACTGCCTTGGCGGCGCGTCGCTGCCTTTTGTCAGGGATGGCGTGGTGGCGGACGCCGCCTTCTGCGCAACGCTGCTTTCGGCGCTGGGTCCGCTGGAGCAGGAACTCGACGAGTTGTTCGTCGACGACTTCCTGACGCAACTGATGCAAAGCCTGATCCGGCATGGCGGCCAGTCGGCGAAGCCGATGAGCAGGACGGCGTGGCGGGCGGCTGCGCTGGCGCGCGACTATCTCACGGAAAACCTGAACCGGCCGGTGCGTTCCGGCGAGCTGGAAGCTGTAACCGGGCTTGATCGCTATGCCTTGTCACGGCATTTCCGTGCCGCTTTCTCCACCAGTCCACATCGCTTCCTGGTGATGCGCCGGCTTCAGCGGGCGCGGCGGATGATCGCCGCCGGCGAACCGTTGGCACAGATCGCGGTCGAAGCCGGCTTCAGCGACCAGAGCCATTTCATCAGGCAATTCAAGAAGGCGTTCGGCATGACACCGGGACGCTGGTCGTCGCTGATCCAGGGCTCTGCCGCGGCGGCCTGATCGCCTGCCGCGACAATCCGCCGGTCAGTCGTCCGATTCGGCGTCGTCGTCGATGAGCACCAGTTCCTCGTTCGAGAGGTTGGCCTCGATGCGGGCAAGCAGTTTGAACAGCGACTTCTGGTCCTTCTTGTCGAGACCCTTCAGCGCCAGCTTTTCGGTCTTCTTCACCGATTTCTCGATGGCGTGAATGATGTCGCGACCGGTGTCGGTGAGGAAAATATGCGCCTGACGGGCGTCGGCCGAGGAGGCGCGTTTTTCCAGAAAACCCTGGGCCTGCAGCCGGTTGATTGTCTTGGTGATGGTAGGTGGGCGCACGCCGAGGCGTCCGGCAAGATTGCCCGGCGTCTGGCCGTCCTCACGGTCGAGCGCCAGCATGATCTGATCCTGGCCGGCATAGAAGCCGTGCGCCAGAAGCCGGGCCGCCAGCGCCGTTCTTGCCAGCCTTGCCGCCGAATGCAGCCGGCTCATTGTCGCAGTCTTATCCGCCTTGGCCATGGTCATCCCTCTTCGGCCGTACCGGTGCGGGCAGCATAGAGGCAGCCGGCCGGTTGGCAATCGACGATGAAAAAGATTCCGGAGCTTCAAACAGCTTTGCCGGCAAGCATTGTGGTGTCCGCCGTGGCTAATGCCAGATGTTTATTTCAGTTAGATGACAAACGAATTCCCAGCCGGAATTTTCGCCGCGAGCAAAGTGATGGAGTGACCGCCGCTCAGCCGGACTTCACCGCGATGATCATCAGCGCCTGATAGGCATCCTCCAGCTCGCGCAGCGCAGCCTGCGATTGCGGTCCAGCCCGCCTGGCGATGCCGTCCGCGGCATTCGAGGTGTCGCGCTCGCCCGACCGGTCATTGTAGGGTGCGGCCGTGGTGAAAATCTGCTCGCTGAGGCTGTCCGGGAAAAACAACTGTCCGGTCATCACCGAACTGTCGTCGGGAAAGACCTTAAAATGGATGTGGGTGGTGCGGCCGCGATACCAGCCGGGATAGATCGTGGCGAAGGAAACGATGCCACTCGCGTCGGTCCTTTGCCAACCACGCAGGAAGGTCTGGCCCGAGGTGTCGAGATCGCGGCCATCACCCTGTCCGGGATAGCCGGAATAGGCGCCTTGCGCGTCGCAATGCCAGATGTCGACGCGGGCGCCGACAAGCGGGCGGCAGGCCGCGTCGACGACCTGCAGCCGGACGTCAAGGGCAATACCTTTCTTGCCTTCGGTGACATCGGCGCGTTCTAGCTTCGGATCGAAATAGAAAGGTCCCTCGGTCGCCTCGGGCGTGATGGTGCAGACACCGGCGCCGTTTTCGAACAAGGCCAGTCCGGCATAGGGTGAAGTCTGGTCTGCTATCGCGGCGGCGGGCAGGAAGGCACCACCGCCGGCGGTGACCGCGATCAAACCGAGCGCCTGGCGCCGGCTCATTGAGAACGAGGATGGCTTGCCGGACATATCTTGCCTCTCGAATTGGCATCTGTCGCCCTGATCTAGGCGATCACAACGGCTTTCGCCAACGATTCGGCAATGCAGCAAGCCGGTTTGGCCCATCGGTTTGCCCCGTGCAAAAGCCCGGCGCACATCCTATATGGAGCCGACATTCCCTTTTCTCAGGCCGAATTTCCGAGGCCCAGATAATTCGAGGCAAGCCATGAGCGACGCACAGACGCAGATCCCCGTAACCGTTCTCACCGGCTATCTCGGTGCCGGCAAGACGACGCTGCTCAACCGCATCCTGTCGGAAAACCACGGCAGGCGCTACGCCGTCATCGTCAACGAGTTCGGCGAAATCGGCATCGACAACGACCTGATCGTGGAATCCGACGAGGAAATCTACGAGATGAACAATGGCTGCGTCTGCTGCACGGTGCGCGGCGACCTGATCCGTGTCGTCGAGGGCCTGATGCGCCGACCCGGCCGCTTCGATGCCATCGTCGTCGAGACCACCGGGCTCGCCGATCCGGTGCCGGTGGCGCAGACCTTCTTCATGGATGACGACGTGCGCTCCAAGACCAGGCTCGACGCGGTGGTGGCGCTGGTCGACGCCAAGCACCTGCCGCTGCGGCTCAAGGATTCCAGGGAAGCCGAGGACCAGATCGCCTTCGCCGACGTCGTCGTGCTCAACAAGACCGACCTCGTCACATCAGAAGAGCTCGCCAAGGTCGAGGCGACGATCCGCGCCATCAATCCGGCGGCGAAGATCCACCGCACGACCCGAGCCGGCGTCGCCCTGACCGAGGTGCTCGATCGCGGCGCTTTCGACCTGTCGAGGGCGCTGGAAAACGATCCACACTTCCTCGAAGCGCATGACGATCACGATCATCGTGACCACGACCATGACGGCCACGATCACCACCACCATGATCATGACGGGCACCACCATCATGCGCATGCTTCCGACATCCATGACGTGACGGTGCAATCGGTGTCGCTGCGCGGCGGCGAGATGGACCCGAAGAAATTCTTCCCATGGATCGAGAAGATCACCCAGATGGAAGGCCCCAACATCCTGCGGCTGAAGGGCATCATCGCGCTCAAGGGCGATGATGAGCGCTATGTCATCCAGGGCGTGCACATGATCATCGAGGGCGATCACCAGCGCGCCTGGAAGGACGGCGAGAAGCATGAGAGCCGGCTGGTGTTCATCGGCAGGGAACTCGACGCCGAGCGGCTGAAGAAGAGTTTTGACGCCTGCCAGGCGGCTTGATTTCCAGACTTTATAGCGCTAGCGCTGCCCCTCCTTCCTTCTCCCCTTGTGGGAGAAGGTGGCCGGGCGAAGCTCGGTCGGATGAGGGGGGTTCCAGCTTGGCGCTGACGGAGATCCGTCACCCACCCCTCAACCGTCTCGGTGCTGCGCGCCGATCCACCTTCTTCCACAAGGGGAGAAGGCCGGCCGCACCCAGCCGCGCTGGCGACCCAGCGAGGTTAGACGACCAGCATAAATCTCGAATGGAATAATCTCCCATGCCGACCGTCGCCCCGCTTGATCTCGAAGGCCACTGCATCGCCGCCGTCTTTCTCGGCGACGTGCCGCATTTCGCGATGGCCGACGGCGCCGTCCATCGGCTCGACCATGGCCACAAGACAGTTCAGGCCAATGACGGGGTGCTCGCCGCCTTCCATGATGCGGCCAATGACCGGCTGATCACCGGCGGCGAGGACGGCAAGGTGTTTGCCGTGAAGGTGGGCGGCGAGGTCACGGAACTGGCAAGCGCGGCCAAGAAGTGGATCACCAGCGTTGCCGCCGGGCCGCAAGGCGCCATCGCCTATGCCTCAGGCAAGACCGCCTTCGTGCGCTTCGCCGACGGCAAGACGAGGGAATTCGTCCATCCGCGTTCGGTCGAGGGGCTGGCCTTTTCGCCCAAGGGCATGCGCTTCGGTGTCGCCCGCTACAATGGCGCGACGCTGCATTTCCCGGCCGCCGAGGGCAAGCCGGTGGAGCTTGAATGGGCCGGCGCCCACACCGGCATCACCTTCTCTCCCGATGGCGCCTTCCTCGTCACCACCATGCAGGAAAACGCATTGCACGGCTGGAAGCTCGCCGACGGCAAGCACATGCGCATGACCGGCTATCCCGGCAAGGTCAAAAGTCTGTCGTGGAGTGTGAAGGGCAAGTGGCTGGCGAGTTCCGGCGCGCCGGCGGCGATCGTCTGGCCGTTTTCAGGCAAGGATGGTCCCATGGGCAAGGCACCGCTGGAGCTCGGCACGCGCGGCAACGCCATGGTGACGGCTGTCGCCTGCCACCCGAGCCAGGATGTCGTTGCCGTCGGCTATGATGACGGGATGGTGATGGCGGTGCGTTTTGCCGACGCCAAGGAAGTGCTGTTGCGACGGCCGGGCAAGGGCGCCATCACCTCGATGATGTGGGACAAGGAAGAACGCCGGGTCGCCTTCGGTAGTGCCGCCGGCGATTGCGGCGTCATCGATATCACGGCCTGACCCCGCTCACTCCGCTCCGCACGACACCTTGCCGCTGATTTCAACCGGTTTGCCGTCCTGGTCCGTATCCGCCGCGGCGTCGTAGACGGCGAGCGTATAGCTCCCGTCGTAGACGCCTTCGTCGCTGGTCTTGGTCAGGATCGTCAGTTCGACCGAATTGATCTTTTGCGCGACCTCGTGCTCGCGATAGATGTTCAGCCGCAATTCCTTGCCGTCGAGCCAGTACTGCGTCAGGTTGGAATCCTCGAACACCGTCTTGCGCAGGCTGTCGCCGGCAGGCCGGCTCAGAATTTCGAGGTTGCCGCGAAAGTTGAAGGTCGGCCCGCCCATGCCTCTGGTGACGCCTGCCTCGACCTCGAATGTCGCCGCCGGGTCCTCGGTGGAGCACCAGATGCCACCCGACGCGAAGGCAGCGCCAGCCGACGACAGAAGCATTGCCACACACATGATCGTTCTCATTTTACCCCTCCACCTCAATTCCCGCTCATATTGGCGCTGACTTCGGCAGCACGGTCAAGCGCCGCCGCCAAAGGCTGAGCCAACGCAGGGCAGATGCGCGGCCAATTGCGGATGCGGACACGGATTGGCTAAGAGGGATCGACCAGAGGGGTTTTCATGCACAGCGACACGTCCAACACGTCCATCGGCGGCATCGGCCGCGACCGCATTGCCGATTTGCGCGAAACCGAGGGGGCAGCCTTCCGCAAGGCGCGGCCAAAATCGCAAGCCAAGATCGGCAACGGCCTGCCCGGCTTCTTCGGCGGCGTCCCGATGCACTGGATGAACGATTGGCCGACGCCGTTCCCGATCCTGGTCGACAACGCCAGGGGCGCGAACATCACCGACATCGACGGAAACAAGCTCGACGATTTCTGCCTTGGAGACACTGGCTCGATGTTCGGCCATTCGCCGCCACCGGTGGCTCGCGCCATCCGCCGGCAGGCCGGACGCGGCCTGACCTATATGCTGCCTTCGGAAGATGCGCTGGCCATCGGGCCGCTGCTGCAGCAGCGCTTCGGCCTGCCGTTCTGGCAGATCGCGACGACGGCGACCGACGCCAACCGCTTTGCATTGCGCGTTGCCCGTGCCGTCACCGGCCGCGAAAAAATCCTGGTCTTCAACGGCTGCTATCATGGCTCGGTCGACGAAACGATGGTGCGGCTGATCGACGGCAAGCCCGTCAACCGGCCAGGATTGGCGGGCGAGTTCCGCGACTTGACCCGCACGGCCAAGGTCATCGAGTTCAACGATGTTTCAGCACTCGAAGCCGCGCTTAGGGATAAGGACGTCGCCTGCGTCATCGCCGAGCCGGTGCTGACCAATTCCTGCATGGTGCTGGCCGATCCGGGCTACCATGACGCCCTGCGCAAACTGACACGCCAAACCGGCGCGCTGCTTCTGATCGACGAGACGCACACGATCTCGACCGGCCCCGGCGGCTACACGAGGAAATATGGTCTCGACCCGGACTTCTTCGTGCTGGGCAAGCCGATCGCCGGCGGCGTGCCGGCCAGTGTCTGGGGCATGAGCGACGACGTTGCCTCACGCTACGCGGATTACAACAGGACCAAGGAGCCGGGCTATTCCGGCATGGGCACGACACTCTCGGCCAACCCGCTGCAGTTCGCGGCGATGCGCGCCACGCTCGAAGAGGTGATGACGCAGGAAAACTACGACCGCATGGATCATCTGGCGCGGCGGCTCGATGCCGGGCTGACCGGCGTGATCGATCGCTATCGCCTGCCCTGGCATGTTTCCCGCGTCGGCGCTCGTGTCGAGTTCATCTGTGCGCCCGGTCCGCTGCGCAATGGCGCCGAGGCGGAAATGGCGCATGCACCGGAACTGGAGGCCGCCATCCATGTCGCGCTGGTCAATCGCGGCGTGCTGATCGCACCCTTCCACAACATGATGCTGATCTCGCCGGCGACCTCGGCTGCCCAGGTCAACCGGCTGATCACCGCCTTCGGCGCGGTTGCGGCGAAGCTTGCGGCATGAGACAAGCGGCGATGGACCACCCCAACGCCATGATAACCTCACCTTCGGGCTCGACACCTGCCGAGGCGCACGCCTTTCTCGATGCCCATCCCGAGATCGAGGCCTTCGATATCGTGCTGACCGATGCCAATGGCGTCGGCCGTGGCAAGATCGTGCGCCGGCATGAACTGAAGAGCATCTTCGAGGGCGGCCGCCATATGCCGATCTCGATCCTCGGCCTCGACATCACCGGCGAGGATGTGCACGAGACCGGACTGATCTGGACGACCGGTGATGGCGACCTTAGGGCATGGCCGATCCCCGGCACGCTGGTGCCGCTCTACGGTACGAGCCCGCCCCGCGGCCAGTTGCTGATGGCGATGTACATGCTCGACGGCCGGCCGATGTCGTCGGATCCGCGCCTGGCGCTGGCTCGGCAGGTGGAGATCCTGGCGGCCAAGGGTCTCTATCCCGCCGGCGCCTTCGAGCTCGAATTCTTCCTGCTGGCCAACGAACGCGACGCTGACGGCAAGGTGCAGCCGGCGCGCGCGGTGCTCGATGGCCGCGTCTCGGGCAAGACCGAAGTCTATTCGGTCGACCATCTGCACGGCATGGAGCCGCTGTTTTCCGACATCTATGCGGCGGCCAAGGCGCAAGGCATTCCGGCCGAGACGGTGATTTCCGAATATGCGCCCGGCCAGTACGAACTGACGCTGAACTACCGCAAGGATGTGATGCGGGCGGCCGACGATCTGGTCATGCTGAAGCGGCTGGTGCGGGCGCAGGCGCGCCGCCATGGCGTCACCGCCTGTTTCATGGCCAAGCCGATCGAGAAATATGCCGGCTCGGGCATGCATTTCCATGTTTCGCTGCAGGACAAGGCCGGCCGAAACGTCTTTGCCGAAGCTGGGGGCGAGAGCTGGTCGCTGCCGCTGCTGCAGGGGCTCGGCGGCCTGATCCAGACCATGGCGGAATCGATGCTGGTGTTTGCACCGCATGCCAATTCCTGGCGGCGTTTCGTCTCGCAATCCTATGCGCCGGTGGCGCCGACCTGGGGCGTCAACAACCGCTCGGTGGCGCTGCGTGTGCCGGCCGGCGACGCCAAGAACCGGCGCATCGAGCACCGGCCGTCCGGCGTCGACGCCAACCCTTATCTGATCGCCGCAACGGTGCTCGCCGGCATCATCAAGGGCATGGATGAAGGACTCGACCCCGGCCCTGAAACGACAGGCAACGGCTATGAGGCAGCGGTCACGCGCACAACCATGCCCGTCGACTGGCGCGCCGCGATCGAAGCGGCGCGGACGTCCAACTTCCTGAAGAACGCGCTCGGCGAAGACCTGCACAGGACCTTCGTGGCGATCAAGCAGTCCGAGTACCTGCGTGTGGCACGCACGGTCAGCGAGTTGGATTACCACCTCTATCTGCACGAGGTTTGATGGATTCATGATGGGCGGCGATCACTTTTTCGCCGCCTCCATCAAATGAGGTAGCGGATCTCCTGTTTAGAACATATCATGAACATATGAGTGCACTTACCGTCCGTGACAAGCTGGCGATCCTCTCCGACGCCGCCAAATACGATGCCTCCTGCGCCTCTTCCGGTGCGGCAAAAAAGGATTCGTTGAAATCCGGCGGCATCGGCTCCACCGAAGGCATGGGCATCTGTCATTCCTACGCGCCGGACGGCCGCTGCATTTCGCTCTTGAAAATCCTGCTGACCAATTTCTGCATCTACGATTGCAGCTATTGCATCAACCGCTCGTCCTCCAATGTGCGGCGCGCCCGTTTCACCATCGACGAGGTGGTGAAGCTGACTATGGATTTCTACCGGCGCAACTACATCGAAGGCCTGTTCCTGTCTTCAGGCGTCATCCGCTCGCCGGACGAGACCATGGGCGAGATGGTCGAGGTGGCACGCCGACTGCGCGTGGAGGAGAAGTTCTCCGGCTACATTCATCTGAAGACGATCCCGGAAAGTTCGGCCGAACTGATCGAGAAGGCAGGGCTTTATGCCGACCGGCTATCGATCAATGTCGAACTGCCGACCGACGAGGGTGTGAAGCGGTTGGCGCCCGAGAAGAAGCCGGAGACAATCCGGCTTTCCATGGCCAGGCTGCGCCAGAAGATGGAGGAGAAGGCCGAGCCTACCTTGAAAACCAAAAAGCGCGAACGCTTTGCGCCGGGTGGGCAGTCGACGCAGATGATCATCGGCGCCGACAAGACATCCGACGACGGCATCCTTCACACCAGCGCGCGGCTCTATGGCAGCTATCATCTGCGGCGCGTCTATTACTCGGCTTTCAGCCCCATTCCGGATTCGTCATCGTCGCTGCCCTTGCTGAAACCACCGCTGATGCGCGAGCACCGGCTCTATCAGGCCGACTGGCTGATGCGGTTCTATGGGTTTTCGCAGCCGGAAATCCTCGCCGGGAGCAGCGACGGCATGCTCGATCTCGCCATCGACCCGAAGCTCGCCTGGGCGCTGCGCAACCGGGGGCAGTTTCCGGTCGACATCAACCGCGCCGAACGCGAAGCGCTGCTGCGGGTGCCGGGTCTCGGCACCAAGGTGGTGGCAAAGATTTTGGAGACGCGCCGGCATCGGCGCATGCGGCTGGAGGATGTCGGGCGGATCTGCCAGTCGATTGCCAAGCTCAGGCCGTTCATCATCGCCGAAGGCTGGTCGCCTGGTGCGCTGACCGACAAGGCCGGCCTGCGCGACAGGATCGCCCCCTCCTGCGAACAATTATCGTTGTTCTGATGATGCAGCCAGCTGAACTTGATCTCGTCAGATACAGTGTGCGGCTCGATAGCGAGACGGATTTTGCCGGCTGGCGTGACGCGGCACGGCGGCTGGCCCTGAATGAGGTCAGGCCCGAGGAGGTCGGCTGGCGTGTCGCGCCGGGCTCTGATCAGGCAGAATTGCCTGAAGTGCCTGCGGGCGCGCAACTCGTCGTGCCGCGCGACTTCATCGGGCATGCCGAAACGGCGTTCTGCCATTCCGATCCCGGCCGGTTTGCCTTTCTCTACCGAATGCTTTGGCGATTGCGCGACGAGCCTAAACTACTGGAAATCGCGTCGGATCCCGACACCAGGCGGCTTGAGGCCATGGAAAAGGCGGTGCGGCGCGACAGCCACAAGATGCATGCCTTCGTACGCTTCCGTAAAATCGGCGACGGTGCCGATGAGCGTTATGTCGCCTGGTTCGAGCCGGATCATTTCATCGTCGAGCGCAACGCCGATTTCTTCGTCAGGCGTTTCACCGGCATGCGCTGGACGATCCTGACGCCCTACGCCTCCGCCGATTGGGATGGCGAAAGGCTGGCTATCGGACCGGGCGCGGCCAAGGGCGATGCGCCGGATCAGGACGACACCGAGGCGCTCTGGCGCACCTATTTCGAGAACATCTTCAATCCGGCGCGATTGAAGGTGAAGGCCATGCAGAAGGAGATGCCGAAGAAATATTGGCGGAACCTTCCCGAGGCTTCGCTCATTCCAGACATGATCGCAGGAGCGGACAAGGCCGCCAAGGACATGATTGCGAAGATGCCGACAACACCCGCGCCGCACCACGCCAAGGTGCAGGCACGGCATTGGCCGAAGCAGCCCGCCGAAGCACCGGAAGATGATGCAGACACGATTCCCGAGTTGCGTGAGGTAGCGAAAGGCTGCCGCCGCTGCCCGCTGTGGCGCGACGCGACGCAGACCGTCTTCGGTGAAGGCCCTGACAATGCCAAGGTGATCTTCGTCGGCGAACAGCCAGGCGATCAGGAGGATCTCGCCGGCAAACCTTTCGTTGGTCCGGCCGGCAAGGTGTTCGATGCGATCCTGGATGATGCCGGTGTCGATCGGCAAAAGGTCTATGTCACCAACGCGGTCAAGCACTTCAAGTTCGAGCCGCGCGGCAAGCGCCGCATCCACTCCAAGCCGAATTCCGGTGAGATTCAGGCCTGCCGCTGGTGGATCGACCAAGAATTCGAGCTGGTCAAGCCGAACCTCGCCGTGGCACTCGGCGCGACGGCGGCGATGTCGCTGCTCGGCAAGGCGATCCCGGTGACAAAGATGCGCGGACAAGTGATCGAGCGCGAGGACGGATTGCGCGTGTTCATCACCATCCATCCCTCCTTCATTCTGCGCATCCGCGAACCCGCGGACAAGGAGGCTGAACGCGAACGGTTCCTGCAGGATATGAAGCAGGTGAAGCGGCTGATGGCCGCCTGATCAGTCTGCTTTGCGCAATTCCGGACGGAAAACCGCTTCACACTTTTCCTGGAATTGCTTCAGCTACCTGATCAGAATTGCCCTGAGATCGTTGACATTCGTGCCGGTCGGGCCGGGTACAAAGAGATCGCCAACCGCGTTGAAGGCCGTCCAGGCATTGTTGCCGGCAAGCATGGCCTTGGCATCGACACCGGCCGAGCGCATGCGCGACACGGTCGAGCCATCGGCGAAGGCGCCGGCATTGTCTTCCGAACCGTCGATGCCATCGGTGTCGGCGGCCAATGCGTGGATGCCTTCGACGCCGTTGATGCCGATAGCAAAGGCGAGCAGGAATTCCGAATTGCGGCCGCCCTTGCCTTTTGCCCGTAGCGTGACGGTTGTCTCGCCGCCCGACAGGACCAACACCGGCTTCGAAAATGGTCGGTTGCGCGTCGCCACTTCACGCGCGATCGCGGCATGGACGCCGCCCACCTCGCGCGCTTCGCCCTCAATGGCATCGGAGAGGATAACGGCCTCGACACCCTGCCGTTTCGCTTCCGTAGCGGCGGCTTCCAGCGATACCCCGGCCGAAGCGATCAGATGCACCTCGTTGCGCGAAAAACGCTCGTCGTCCGGGCTTGGCGCATCGGCGGCCGGCGAATTGATATGCGCCATCACCGAGGCCGGCAGTTTCATGCGATAGGCCGATATCGAGGCCAGCGCGTCGGCGCGGCTGCCTGTATCCGGTACGGTTGGGCCGGAGGCGACCATTGCCGGATTGTCGCCGGGAATATCGGAGACGATCAGCGACACCACCCTGGCCGGCCATGCGGCCGCTGCCAGCCTGCCGCCCTTGATGGTGGAAAGGTGCTTGCGGATGGTGTTCATCGCCGCGATCGGCGCACCAGAGGCGAGCAGCGCCTCATTGACGGCGATCTCGTCGGCCAGCGTCAAGCCGCCGGCCGGCGACGGCAACAGCGCCGATCCGCCGCCGGAAATCAGCGCCACCACCAGGTCATCCTCAGTCAGATTCTGGACCTTGGCGAGCAGGCGCCGCGAGGCTTCCAGACCGGCAGCGTCCGGCACCGGATGAGCCGCCTCGATGATCTCGATGCGCTCGCAGGTCGCGCCATAGCCATAGCGGGTGACGACCAGCCCTTCGATGGGGCCGTCCCACGCTTTCTCGAACGCTGCCGCCATCTGCGCCGAGCCTTTGCCCGCGCCGATGACAATGGTGCGGCCCTTCGGCTTGGCCGGCAGATGATCCCGGATGGTTCGTTCCGGGTCGGCGGCGGCGATGGCGGCGTTGAAGATGGAGGTCAGGAATGCCTTGGGATCGAGCACGGTCATTCGGCGTCCCGAGGCAATGCCAGGCCGCGCTTGTCGACGCCCAAATGATCGCATAGCGCATCTACGACGACGCCGTGATCCTCGCGCTCCGGCAGTCCGGAGACGGCGATCACCCCGATGACGCCGGCGCCCTTGACGGTCACCGGAAAGCCACCGCCGGCCAGCACGTAGTCGGCAATATCCAGCCCTTCGCCGATCTTGAAGCTGCGGTCCGGGCGCTGCTGTTCCAACACCATACGATAGGTGCTTCTCAGGAACCGTTTGACCACATTGATCTTGCGCCGCGCCCAGTCGGGATTGGAAGCATTCGAGCCCGGCAGCGCAGCATAGAACAGCGGCCGGTCGAAGGTCCGGATATCGACGATGATTGGCAGGTTCCCGGCCAAAGCCCTATCGCGAATCGCGGTACCGATCTCAAAGGCAATGGCCTCGTCGAACTCCGAAAAGACGAGCGTGGCTTCCTGTCTTTTAATAGTTTCAATGTCGTCGGCCACTGTCTCGCTCCCGATGTCGTTGTTGGCTTTCGCCGACTATCGCGGCGCGGTCAAGACGTCAGGGGTCAGGCGCGCCCATCTGCTAGGACTATGTCCAGCGCCGCCTCGGCATGAAGTTGGGTGACGTCGAAAGCTGGCAATGGATAGTCGTCCAAAGCGGCCAACAGCGGAAGCTCGGTGCAACCTAAGATCACTGCCTGCGCGCCGCGCGCCTGGAGGTCTAATGCCATATCCATCAGCGCAGCCCTTGAGTCCTGCTTCACGATGCCCAACGTCAGCTCATCGATGATGATACTGTGCAAGGCTTCACGTTGTTGCTGCGGCGGTGTGAGGACTTCGAGGCCATGACGCTGGCGCAGACGTCCCGAGAAGAAATCCTGCTCCATCGTATATCGCGTTCCCAACAGCCCCACACGCGCGAAGCCCCGTAACTGAATGGCCTGCGCTGTGGCATCGGCGACATGCAGCAGTGGGACGGAAAGCTGAGCCTCCACTTGGTCGGCCACACGGTGTGCGGTGACTGAGGTGAGCATCACTAAATCGGCGCCGGCCCTTTCCAGGTTTCGCGCCGCTTCGGCTACCGTTTCAGCGAGATCATCCCAGCGTCCGAGCGCGGCCATCTCGTTCAGTCCGTCGAAATCCAACGTGAACAGGACCGACCTGGCATTGTGATGTCCGCCGAGGCGCCGATGCGCGGCCTGATTGAGCAGCCGATAGTAAATCGCGCTCGATTCCGAACTCATCCCGCCTACCATACCGATGAGTTTATTCTGACGGACGGTCATCGACGGGGCTCCCCTCGCACCTGCCGCTGCACTATAGCAGATCGCTCTTCGCTGCGCGCCCCGCGACATAGACCTCGCGCACGGTGCGGTCGTCGCCAAGCGTCTGCAGGAGAAACAGTTCCTGCGCCAGCGTCTCGACCGTTTCCATCCTGAGTCGCATCGCCGGCGTCGCCCTGGCGTCCAGCACGACGATGTCGGCATCGGTGCCCTCGTCCAGCGTGCCTATCTTTTCCGCCACCGACAGCGCCTCGGCATTGCCACGCGTCATCTGCCAGAAGGACTGGAACGGGTTGAGCTTCTCGCCGTTCAGCGCGATCACCTTGTAGCCTTCGTTCATGGTGCGCAGCATGGAGTAGTTGGTGCCGCCGCCGACATCGGTGGCGGCGGCGATGCGGATCGGCTTTTCGCGACGACGAAAGCGCTGATAGTCGAACAGGCCGGACCCAAGGAACAGGTTGGAGGTCGGACAGAACACCGCCACCGAGCCACTGTCGGAAAGCGCATTCGCTTCGCGCTCCGAGAGATGGATGCAGTGCCCGAACAGGCTCTTTTTGCCCAACAGCCCGTAGTGCTCGTAAACGTCGGTATAGTCACGCGACCACGGATAGAGTTGCTGCGTGAAGGCGATTTCGGCGTGGTTTTCCGACAGATGCGTCTGCATGTGCAGATCGGGATATTCCCGGCACAGCGCGCCCGCCATCTCCATCTGCTCCGGCGACGAGGTGATGGCGAAGCGCGGCGTGATGGCGTAGTGCTGCCGTCCTTTGCCATGCCATTCCTTGATCAGCGCCTTCGTGTCGTCATAACCGGATTGTGGTGTGTCGAGCACGCCGTCGGGCGCGTTGCGGTCCATCATCACCTTGCCGGCGATGTTGAGCATGTTGCGGTCATGCGACTCGGCGAAAAACGCCTCGGCCGAAGCCTTGTGCACCGAACAGTAGGCGGCAACCGTCGTGGTGCCATGGCGCACCATTTCGTCGAGGAACAGCCGCGCGATGCGGCGGCCGTGCTGGGCATTGGTGAACTTCGTCTCTTCCGGGAACGTGTAGGTGTTCAGCCAATCGAGCAGTTCTGCGCCATAGGACGCAATGATCTGCATCTGCGGAAAATGCGCATGGGCATCGATGAAGCCCGGCAACAGCAGATGCGGCCGGTGGTCGATTTTTTTCGCTACCTCGCCGGCTTGCTTTTCAACATCGGCATAGGTGCCCGCAGCGACGATCCGGCCGTCGCGGATCAGCAGGCCGCCGTCCTCCTCGTAGCGCCAGGCGGAATGATCGTCGATGGTTTGCGGCCAGCGCACAAAGGACAGCGTGCGGCCGCGCAGGAGTGTCGAGGTCATGCTATTTCCCCGCGCCTTCGAACCAGGCCACCAGCAGCGCCCGTTCCTTGTCGGTGATCTGCGAGACGTTTGCGGGCGGCATGGCGTGGCTGCGGCCGGCCTGCAGATAGATCTCGCGGGCGTGGTTGGCGATATCCGCGTCGGTGTCGAGCATCACGCCCTGCGGCGCATGATAGATGCCTTCGTAGACCGGCTCCGCCGCATGGCACATCGAGCAGCGGCCGAGCACGGTGTCGCGCACGGCCGGGAAATGCGCCGAAGCGACATAGATTTGCGCCGATGCCGATTCCCTGGGTTCGCCGGTCAGCACCTTCGGCGCGGTCGACAGCCAGATGATGACAATGAACAGGACGAGTGCCGCCATCCAGGTCCAGGTCGGATTGCCCTTGCGGGCATGGATCGAGTTGAAATAGTGCCGGATCAGCACGCCGATGATGAACACCAGCGAGGCGATGACCCAGTTGAACTCAGTGCCGAACGCCAGCGGATAGTGGTTCGACAGCATCAGGAACAGCACCGGCAGCGTCAGATAATTGTTGTGAAGCGAACGCTGCTTGGCGATCTTGCCATATTTCGGATCGGGCTTGCGGCCGGCGATGAGGTCGGCGACAACGATCTTCTGGTTTGGGATGATAACCATGAAGACATTGGCCGACATGATCGTGGCGGTGATGGCGCCCAGATGCAGGAAGGCGGCGCGGCCGGTGAACAGGTGCGTCAGCCCCCAGGCGATGAACACCAGCACGCAGTAGAGCACCAGCATCAGGCCGGTATCGCTTTTTGCCAGCGGCGAGCGGCACAGCAGATCATAGACCACCCAGCCGACGCCGATCGTTGCCAGCGACAGCAGGATGCCTGTAGGCACCGACATCGGCAGCACGTTGGGATCGATCAGGAACAGATCGGCTCCGGCGTAGTAGACGACGCACAGCATGGCGAAGCCGGACAGCCAGGTGGCGTAGGATTCCCATTTGAACCAGGTCAGGTGTTCCGGCATTTCGGCTGGTGCCACGAGATATTTCTGGATGTGGTAGAAGCCGCCGCCATGCACCTGCCATTCCTCACCGAAGGCGCCGACGGGCATGCCGGGACGCTGGCGCAGGCCGAGGTCGAGCGCGACGAAGTAGAAGGACGAGCCGATCCAGGCGATACCGGTGATGACGTGCAGCCAGCGCACGGCAAAACTCAGCCAGTCCCAGAAAATCGCGAAATCCATCATTGAAATCGTCCCTGCCGATTGGGCGACTTTACGGGTTGGAGCGCAAACGGAAAGAGGCGAGGTGCACGATGACTTTCAAAAAAAAATGGAAAATACTAGGGTAGTCACACGCAGCAGGATGGGAGCCGCCCGAAGGCGGCCTCAGGAAAGCCACTAAACCGCATGGCCTATCTCGACAACATTGCCGTCTTCGTTCGCGTGGTCGAACTCGGCAATCTGTCGGCGGCCGGGCGCGACATGCGGATTTCGCCGGCGGTCGCCTCCAACCGCATCAAGGAGTTGGAGAAGCACCTGGGCGTGCGTCTGTTCAACCGCACGACGCGGCAATTGATGCCGACCGAGCATGGCACGGTTTTTTACGGGGGCGCAAAGCAGGTGCTGGAGGCGATCACCGAAGCGGAAGCCGCGGTCTCGGCGCTTTCCGGTCAGCCGCGCGGCACCATCCGCGTCACCGCCCCCTTGGGCCTCGGCCGTCGGTTGGTGGCCTCGGGCATTCCCGATTTTCACGACAAATACCCAGACATCGAGGTGAGGCTGAGGCTTTCGGACCACAATGTCGACATCATGAAGGAAGGCATCGACGTCGCCTTCCGGCTCGGTATCATCGAGGATTCCAGCCTCAGGATGCGCGGCATCATGGAATGCGAGCGCGTGCTGGTGGCGGCGCCGAAATATCTCGAGGCGCGCGGCGAACCGATCGAGCCGCAGGAACTGATCGGCAAGAAGCACGACTGCCTGATGCTGCGTTATTCCGGCGCGCGCGAATATGTGTGGACGCTGCAGACCCCCACGGGCCCGCAGAAGTTCGAGGTACACGGACCCTACGACACCGACGATGGCGACGTGCTGACCGGCTGGGCGCTTTCAGGCCGCGGCATCATCAACAAGCCGCGCTTTGAGGTCGAGCCGTTCATCCGCGACCGGCGGCTGAAGGTGATCCTGAGCAGCACGCCGCCGACACCGGTGCAGTTCGCCGCCGTCTATCCGCACAAGAAGCTGCAGGATCCAAAAGTGCGGCTGCTGCTCGACTTCATGGCCGAGCGCTGCCAGCGACTGATCAACGATCTGCTAGCTGGGAAATAATGCTGGCCTCCACGTGCCCGGCGGTTGGCCCAGCGCCAGCGGTTGCCATCCCCTGAAGTGGCGAACATAGTTCGGGTGGTATTTCGTCTCGCAGGCACCATCGATGGACAGCGGCGCCACAATGCATCTTGCCGTTTCGCTGTTTCCGGGGATCGCCGATCCATCGCCGGAACCGGGATTCAGCCGCCTGACTGGTTTCGTGCAAAAGGCCGAAGCAGCGGGCCTGGACATGGTGCTGCTTGCCGATTCCGCACCGGCGTCCGGCGGCGGTGCCGCGAACAGCCCGATGCCCTTCGAAGCGACCACTTTGCTGGCCGCATTGGCGACTGTCACAAGCAGGATCGGACTGGTCGCCGCGGCATCGACCGTCGCCCACCAGCCATACAATCTGGCGCGCCGTTTCGCCTCGCTCGACATTATCAGCCATGGCCGCAGTGGCTGGAACGCAACCATAACGCAAGCGCCACGGGAAGCAGCCAATTTCAGCCGGGCCGAAGGATTTTCGCCTGACGATTTCCGCCGTCGCAGTGAGGAATATATCGGCATCGTGCAAGGTCTGTGGCGGGGCTGGGACGCGGACGCGATGCTGTTCGACCAGAGCGGCGGCCGCTTCCACGACCCCGAAAAGATGCATCTGCTCGACCACAAGGGCGGGTTCTTTTCCGTGCGCGGACCGCTGAACGTCGCCCGTTCGCCGCAGGATACGCCAGTGCTCGTCTTGTCGGACCTGAGCGAAGCCGACCTGGATATTGCCGCCCGCACCGCCGATGTCATCCTGCTGGATGGCGGACCGTTGGACGGCACGACAGAACGCTACGACGATATCCGGCGCCGTGTCACGGCGTGCGGACGCGATCCGGACGCTGTGAAAGTGCTGACGAACGTCGCGCCTACCGCCGATAGTAAGCCGGCTGCCCGCGCCGACAGGCTGGAAAAGGAATTCCGGGCGAGAGGCTGCGACGGGTTCAACATCCTGATGCCGGCACAGCTTTCAGCGCTCGACGATTTCGTCGATCTGGTTTTGCCGGAACTGAGGCAGCGTGGCCTGTTTCGAGAGAACTATCGCGGCACGACGTTGCGCTCGCATCTCGGGCTTGCCGGCGGAGGTGACCGATGACCGCTCGCCAGATGAAGCTCGGCGCCTTCCTGTGGGCGACAGGCCACCACATCGCGGCCTGGCGCCATCCCAAGGCACACGTCACCGCCGGCATAGACATCGATCATTACATCCAGCTGGCGCGCACGGCGGAGGCGGCGAAGTTCGACATGATCTTCTGCGAGGACGCCGCCGGCCTGCGCGAGGCCAATGTCGGCATCGCCAGCCAGACCTCGCGCTCGATCGGCTTCGAGCCGATCAGCCTGCTTTCGGCGCTCGCCGTCCAGACCAGCCGCATCGGCCTCGTCTCGACAGCCTCGACAAGCTACAACGAGCCCTATGGCCTGGCGCGAGCCTTCCTGTCGCTCGACCATCTGAGCGGCGGCAGGGCCGGCTGGAACCTGGTCACCTCGGCCAGCCCCGTCGAGGCCGCCAATTTCGGCTCGACCGGCCTCAAGCCCCATGCCGATCGCTATGAGCGCGCGCGCGAATTCGCCGAGGTGGTAACCGGGCTCTGGAACGGCAAGCTCGATGGCGCTTCTGGATCCGGACATGACGGCCAGAGCTTTTCGGTTCGCGACCCGCTCGATCTGCCGCGTTCGCCGCAGGGCGCGCCGGTGATGGTCCAGGCCGGCGCCTCGGATGTCGGCCGCGACCTTGCCGCCGGCACCGCCGATGTGGTGTTCACCGCGGCGCAGACCTTCGAGGAAGCGAAGGCCTTTTACGACGACCTCAAGGGACGTCTGGCGGCCTACGGGCGCGAGCCTGACGACATCAAGATCATGCCGGGCGTCGCGCCAGTGGTGGCGGAGACCGAAGCGGAGGCCCGTGAAAAATATGACGAATTACAGGCGCTGATCCCCGACGACGTCGGTGTGGCGCTGCTGTCCAGCTATCTCAGCATCTCCGATCTGTGGCGCTATCCGATCGACGGGCCGCTGCCGGACCTGCCGGAGAGCGAGGGGATGAAAAGCCGGCAGGCGCTGGTCATCGAGCAATCGCGCCGCGACGGCCTCTCTATCCGCGAGCTTGCCCGGCATTTCGCCGGCGCGCGTGGCCATTGGCGCATCGTCGGCACGGCGGCCCAGGTGGCCGATGAGTTGCAGGCGCGGTTCGAAGGCGGTGCCGTCGACGGCTTCAACGTCATGCCCTCTTATTTCCCCGGCGAACTCGATGCCTTTGCGATGCTCGTCGTGCCGGAATTGCAGCGACGCGGCCTGTTCCGCAAGGAGTACGAGGGCCGCACATTGCGCGACCAACTGGGTTTGAAACAGCCGGTTAACTGCGGCGCAGCCTAGCCTGCCATCACCCTGCCATGCGGAATTTGATGGTCGGCACTTGAGGTTGCGTTGTGACTGACCAGCGCCGTCATGATCTCGGCTGCCGCCAGCGCCGCGATGACCTGCGGGCGCTTGTCCTTGACCGTATCGCCGCCGATCGGCGAGACGAGGCGGGCAAACTCGGCCTCGCTGCCTGCCGCTGATTTCAGGAACCAGTTCCTGAACGTCGCTTTCTTGGTCTTCGAGCCGATCATGCCGACATAGGCGGTGTCGCCGCGCTTCAGCGCCTCGGCGACGATCAGGAAATCCAGCGCATGATCGTGGGTCAGGATGGCGAAGGCGGTGCCGGCGGGAGCGTTTCGCACCTCGGACTCGGGGATCGGCGTCAACCGCGGCTCGACGGTTTCCGGCATGCCTTCCAGTGCCTCGGCCCGCGTCTCGATGACGACGCAATGCACGGGGAGAAGTGCTATCGTCGACGCCAACGCCTGGCCGACATGGCCGCCGCCGAAGACGTAGACATATGGCAGGTGTGCCTCTTCGGCTTCCGCAACCGCAACCAGTTCGGCGGCAAGCGCGGCATCGACGAGCCGGATCAGCACTTCGACGCGC
>NZ_RZTC01000341.1:0-247 GCF_004023165.1 Mesorhizobium sp. M7A.F.Ca.MR.176.00.0.0
CGCCGAGGCCCTCGAAGTCGCCGGCCTTGAAGGCATCGTCGATAACGTTGAACAGGCGATGGCGCTCGCATCGATCTTCCGGGATTTCCAACATGGCCGTGATCCAGAAGGCGAAACTGACGGCCTATAGTGCCTCGATCTTCCGGGCGTGGGAAGGCGGGACGATTCGACTGAATGAGATTGGGATCTTCAGCCTACCGCAGGCTGATTGGTTTTCGATTCTCCGCCAGAAATGGCGGAGCCGGCC
>NZ_RZTC01000342.1:0-240 GCF_004023165.1 Mesorhizobium sp. M7A.F.Ca.MR.176.00.0.0
CAGACCGTGACGAGGGAGACGAAGTCCGGTGCTACAAGGCGAACCAATCGATCGAAGGTCGCGAAATCATCAGCCAGAAGATGGCGAGCACAGCCGCGAAGGCAGGAAAGCCAAAGGCGAACCAGAGCCGAAACAAGGTGTTGTAGCGCTGTGGTGGAGGTTGCTTCGCTGCCGCGCCCTGCATAGCGAGATTGCGCATCTCGATCTGCATCCACACGACTGGAAGCCAGAACAGGCCGG
>NZ_RZTC01000343.1:0-239 GCF_004023165.1 Mesorhizobium sp. M7A.F.Ca.MR.176.00.0.0
CGGCATCGGCTCGGTCGGCGGTACGGTGGTCGGCGCGGCGCTCATCGGCGTGCTGCAGAACGGGCTGCAGTTCAACAACGTCTCGTCCTATACGCAAAGCATCGTCATCGGGCTCATCCTGATCCTGGCGGTGGCGTTCGACCGGTGGCTGAAATCGCGGGTGAGAAGGTGAGGGGGACGGTTCTCCCTTCTCCCCCTGTGGGAGAAGGTGGCCTCGCGAAGCGAGGTCGGATGAGGGG
>NZ_RZTC01000344.1:0-236 GCF_004023165.1 Mesorhizobium sp. M7A.F.Ca.MR.176.00.0.0
CCCTTGCCCTGGTTATCGACAATGACTGGGCAAGTGCCGCCGATTGGGGCAAACGCGTCGCCACCGCCGAGCGGCTGATCAACGACGCCGGCTCCAACGGCGTGCCGGTCGTCATCGCCTTCACCGCCGAAAAGGCCAATGCCGAGATCGGCCCGTTCGATGCCGCCACCGCCCTTGACCGGCTGCGCGCCGCCAAGCCGCGGCCGATCCCGACCGACCGGCCCGCCATCTATGCC
>NZ_RZTC01000345.1:0-227 GCF_004023165.1 Mesorhizobium sp. M7A.F.Ca.MR.176.00.0.0
ATGTCGACCAGGATGGAGCCGGTGGTGGTGTTGCCGTGGGCGTCGGTCACCGTATAGGTGAAGCTGTCCTTGTCCTGCTCGGTGGTGATGCCATTGTTGGTCGTCGCACCATCATAGGTCTGGGTCAGCGTGTAGGTGTAGGTGCCGTTGGCGTTGAGCACCAGATTGCCGTAGCTGCCGCTGGCCGGCGAGGTCAGCGTATAGGTGTACGGGCCGGTGCCGCCGGC
>NZ_RZTC01000346.1:0-224 GCF_004023165.1 Mesorhizobium sp. M7A.F.Ca.MR.176.00.0.0
GGTGGCGGTGGCGCGGCTTCGACCGACGAGGAGATCGTTGGCGGAGGCAGTGAAGGCGAGACGTCCGTCGGCATCGGCGCGGCGATCGGCCTCGCCGCGGGTGGTGCCGGCAATGGCGGCACGGTCTCTGTTACCAACCGGAGCCTGATCGTGACCGACGGCGCCGATTCGTATGGTATCAGCGCCAACTCGATCGGCGGCGGTGGTGGTGTCGGCGGCTCGGC
>NZ_RZTC01000347.1:0-219 GCF_004023165.1 Mesorhizobium sp. M7A.F.Ca.MR.176.00.0.0
CCGGACCTCGAAATCGGAATCCTGCGTAACCCGCTGTCGACGACCCAGGCGGTCGAGCGGCTGAATGATTTCCTGCGCCGCGATCTGGCACAACAGGCCTGACCCGCGGGCCTGTCTTCCGCAATCCCGCCGCGATGCAGCGTTTGTTAAAGCCTCGGTACTATAAGGCCGCCAGCCAGAACTCTCCGGGGGCAGCATGTTAAGAGCCGCTTCGTCCGC